>JAAYJR010000438.1 GCA_012522835.1 Bacteroidales bacterium | reverse complement strand
TTTCATGCAATGGTTCATTCTTTATGGTAAAAGTATATTTAAAATCTTTCACTGAGGGTTCGATTTCAAACTTTTGATTATACCTGGTATTCAAACGCATAACTACTTCCTCCATTGTCAGATCATATAGATTCATGATCCCATCCTTCTATGATGTATATTTTGTAGTATTGACATCAAAAACTGATATTTTGCACTCTTTTTTGCTAAAAAGTAATCTGCTTCCTGGATTGAGTTTATATAATATATTATTATCAGTGATATCAGTTAATTCAACAGATCCCTCCTCAAGAACGACCTCTATATCTTTCTCCCAGTTATAGCTGTTTATATTAAACCTGGTACCAGTTACTTTGACATTAACCTTCCCGCAGTCAATGATCATTGGAATATTCTCATTTTTAGCTACTTCAAAATAGGCTTCTCCTTTGATTTTTAGATTCCGGTGTGATGAAGCAAAAAGATTGTTATATGATATCTCAGATCCTGAATTTATCCAGACTTTTGAACCATCAGGCAACTGAACTTTCGATACATGCCCTTTATCTGCTGCAATAGTTGTAAAGGTTTCCGGGACTTCAACCGGCCTATGGATAAAATACCAGGTAAGGCTTCCAATCGCCAGGACAAAAAAGAAAATGGCAGCATACCTGAAAAATAAATCTATCTTCTTTGTACTCTGCCATTTTTTGAAACTTTTTTGCCATAACTGAGCCTGTAGGCGGTTCCAGCTTTTCGTGCCACCGTCTGGAAAATAATCCCGCTCAAGACTGCTTTGCCAAACTAACCTAAACTTATCAAAGACTATTCTGTTCTCTTTTTTTCGGAGCCATTCCAAAAGCTGATCAAGCTCTTCTTCTGTGGCTCTTCCTTCAAAATATTTAAAAGCGATCTCTTGCATACAATGTTTTCTATAAGGAGTACAATGAAAATTAAAAAACCCTACCCTTTTTTGAGGATTTTTAAAAAAAGGTTTTGGATGGATCAATAAAGAAAAGGGGCAGTTGGGGGAATGAACTCAACCCGTTGAATAAATTCAACGGCAATGGATAAGGCTATGAACAAATTGTGAGTTACTTCTGTGCCTTATCCATTGCCGTTGGCTTCAGCCAACGGATTTTTAAAATCCCTGCAGACCCCTCTCCTATCCCAGTAACAACACTATCATCACCCCCATTGTGGGATATAATGACAGCATTTTATCATGAATATGTGCCTTTGCTTTTGAGATATGCTTCTCGACCATCTTCTGGCTGATTCCTAACTCTTCTGCTACTGCCTTTTGCTTTTCACCCTTTAGCTTGCATCTGATAAATACTGTTTTCATTTTGGATGGAAGTTCATCAACTGCTTGCTGAAATGACTCAATTAGCATCTCTTCCATGCTTTTCTCCTCTCTTCCTACAAGGTCAAGTTGATACAGATATTGAAGCTCTGAAAACTCATAATCTTCAATTTGTATACTTCCGGAATTGAGTCTTTTACTTTTGAGATAATTCAGGCATCGGTTTCTGGCGATTACAAACAAAAAACTTTCAATTCTTTTGCATACATCAATTGAATTGCGATGTTCCCATAAAATCAAAAAACTTTCCTGGATGATATCCTCCACTTCATTTTTATTTGTAATATAAAGTCTGCAGTATCCTTTCAGTCGGGGATAAAGTAAACGGAACACCTCTCTGAATGCCTCCGGGTTACCGTCTTTCAAGTCCAGTTTGGTTTGACTAGTGAACATGAACCAAAATTAGCTAAAATTTTTCTATTGTTACAAAATCCCCTTGTTTGTTGATTTATAGACAGTTACAGCATAGGTTTATTTTATCTGTTAATTCCTAATCTCCTCATAATCAACAATATTCTTTTAAGCAATTTTGCATATTGTCATAATATATGTTGATTTGGTTTTTATGGCTTTCGCATTATGTCCATGCAAATTTATGAAAATCAGTCATAAATAAAAATATATATATTTTGGTTATGTCGTATTATATGTTTATATTTGTTGTTATAACATATATAACGACAAAACAATATGGAAAAGATTGAATGCATTGAGAATCAATTTTTTGAAAAAATTGTGGTTACCCTTCCTGAGTTATCACGGCTGTTAAATGTTTCGATTCGTACCATTCAGCGTTTAACAAGAGGGTGGAACACCATCAGGAGCTATGACCATAACGGGCGTTATTTTTCCCTTGAAAGGCTGGCAGAATATAATTCTTATGGCATCTGGGCATATAACGATATCCATTTTTCAAAGTTCGGTAATTTGAAAAACACCCTGGTTGCCATCATTAATAACTCGACACAGGGGATGGATGCTTCACAGATAAGGGATGTTCTTGGAGTTGATACCCGCAGCTTCCGTTACCAATATAAAGATGTCAGCGCATTAAAAAGGGAGAAGCTTGGTGGTAACTATGTATATTTCAGTTCCGATCCGGGTAAATTTACTGAGCAACTATCAAGAAGGAAGATAAATATGGAGGCTGTCTCATCCCCTCCGTTAAAGGGTATTATAGCTGTAAATGTACTGGTAGCAGCCATTAAGTACCCGGGCTTTACGGCAGAGGAACTATCAAAACATTTACATAAATTGAGTATAAAAGTAAAGCCAGAGACAATACAGGATTTTTTCAAGTTCTATGGTATTGAAAAAAAAACTACGGATTTAAGATAGCTTGTTTATTGCGCCAGCTTCATGACCAGACTGTAAATGATATCAGCCTTACCAATGTGTTTGAGCACCCCCCGGTGATCCGTTTTAAAACGGCAAAAACGTTGTGTCCAAAATGCAAAGTAAAGCTGAAAGTACATTATACCGATACAAGAAAAATATATAGCCTGCATATTGGCGCATTCAGTGCACACAGAACTTTTATGTACTGTCCGGTATGTAAAAAGGTCCATCCGCCTGAAGAACTCGAAGAAATGGCACCACAGTTTTCAAATGCAGGATATGATGTAATTGTATTTATAGGCAGGTTGATTTTTCTAAAACACCACACTATTAAAGAAACCCTGGCAGTATTGGAAAGCCGCAATATTTACATTTCATCTTCCGAAGTGGCATACCTTGCCCAAAAATTTATTATTTACCTCTCAATCATACATTATGAAGCAGGATTAAAACTAAAAATGCAAATGCATAATAACGGAGGCTATATCCTGCATGTAGACGGCACAAGCGAAGGAGCAAGCCCTCATTTGATCACTGCTGTTGACGAGGTAAGCAATTTTATACTTGCCAATGTGAAAGTACCGGCAGAAAGCAAGGAGCAGATTGTTCCGTTTCTTAAGGAAATTAAAAATCAATACGGCAGCCCGCTTGCCGTAACCAGTGATATGGGACGTGCTTTTTTGGGCGCTATATCTGAGGTTTTTCCCGACAGGCCAAATTATATCTGTCATTTTCATTTTTTAAGAGACACAGGCAAAGATCTGTTAGAAAAACAATATTCTGTTATCCGCTACAGGTTGAAAAAATATGGTATTAAATCCCGTCTTCGTTATCGCCTTAATTATTATTTTGAAAAAAAGGGAGAAAATATAAATACCTGTCAAATAAACCAGGTCATACAAACAAAGCAGATATCTATTACCGAAAGCCGGATCATTAAGCAGGTCTGCCATGTTTTAATTCTTTGGGTATTAGATGGTAAAAATCACGGAAACGGGTTTGGCTTTCCTTTTGACCGGCCTCATGCAGAGTTTTACAAACGATTGCGCATATTGTATGATAAATTGAACGGATTTCAGACCAGGTGCAAAATAAATAAGCCCATGTCAAAAATAATAGGAAAGCTTATAGGCGATCTTATGCCACTGGTCAATGACATCGAACTAAAGAAAGCATTCAGAATATTATCTGAAAAAGAGATGGTTTTTGATAAATTGCGCCAGGCACTGTTTATTACTTTGCCTGCCACAGGCAACGGCCTGAGGGATAATGGGGAAAAAGTTGAAATCTCTACCATTGAGTCTAAAGTAAAAGATTTTAAACAATGGTTGAGCGATCAAAAATATTATCATGAAAATAAGGATTATCAAAAATTGATCGCACAAACTGATAAATACTGGGA
>JAAYJR010000084.1 GCA_012522835.1 Bacteroidales bacterium | reverse complement strand
GGCCTGTTCATATTGTTGTGCTGGGAGGCGGACATGTGAACGATGACCGGCTTCCGGCAAATGACCGTTTATCGCCCGCAGCTATGGTTCGATTGTCTGAAGCGATCAGGATTCATCGTAAATTACCGGGTAGCGTAATTATTACTTCGGGCTGGAGCGCCTCAGGTAAAGTTCCGCAGGCTGAGGTTTTAGCTGAAACTGCCCTGCTCCTGGGCGTGGATGAAAATTATATCAAAAAACAGCCTCTTCCGAAAAATACCAGGATGGAGGCTTCTGAATATATCAGATTGTTTAGTGATAACGCACATATTATTCTTGTTACAAGTGCTGTTCATATGCGCAGGGCCATATTTGCATTTCAGAAAGAGGGACTTGACCCTGTGCCTGCACCTACCAATCATCTGATAAAGAAAGATGAAAATTATAATCAGTGGATTGGTTTTCCATCCTCCGGTAATATAAAAAAAATGGAAAGCGCTGTGCATGAATATGTCGGATTATGGTGGTACAAACTGGGTGAAAATTGAAAATTGCTTATCAAAGTTATCAAAATTCGCATAAATTGTTTATCGGAGTAAACAATTTTTTGTATTTTTGTTACTCTTAATAAACAAAATTTATGGAAGCTTTATTTGAACGGTCGAAGCAAAAAATTAATTCTGTCCCTGTGACTTTTGTGCGAAGCATGATGGACAAAATACATTGGGAAGAACGACTGACAGGTATAAGAGGAGCACGCGGAGTAGGTAAAACAACTCTGTTGCTCCAGTACATGAAGTTAAATCTGCCTCGTAACCATACTGCAATTTATCTTAGCCTCGACAATATCTGGTTTAATGAACATAGATTATATGAATTTACTGATATGTTTGTTAAAAGAGGCGGAAAATATCTGTTTCTCGATGAAGTCCATAAATATCCCGACTGGTCGCAGGAGATTAAAAATATTTACGATGACTTCCCTGAATTGAAAATTGTATTTACCGGGTCTTCTCTGCTTGAAATTCTTAACGCCCGCGCTGATCTCAGCCGCAGGGCTATTGTTTATGAAATGCAGGGTTTTTCATTTCGTGAGTACCTGAACAGAAATCTGAAAACTGACTTTCCTGTCGTTTCTCTGGATGATATATTAACATCACATAATCAACTGACTGAAAGAATTATTTCTCATGTAAAAGTTTTTGAGCATTTCCATAATTACCTCAGAAACGGTTACTATCCGTTTTACAACGAAGCTCCTTCATTATATTACCATAAGATCAACGAAATTGTAAATATGACGATCGACATTGAGTTGCCTTTGCTCAGGGGTGTTGATATAGCTTATGTTTCTAAAATAAAGCAACTGCTGCAAATTATCTCCGAATCGGTGCCGTTTATTCCTAATGTCACAAAACTTAGTGAAAGAATCGGGATTTCACGTAAATCATTGCTATTCTACCTTTCCGGACTTGAAGAAAGCCATCTTATTATTCAACTGCATAAAGATGCGAGGGGAATCAGCAAACTTCAAAAACCTGATCGTATTTACCTTGAAAATACTAATTTAATGTATGCATAGTCCTCTGATAAAATTCAAACGGGAAGTGTCAGAGAAACTTTTTTTGCAAACCAGATAAAGGAGTCCCACAGGTTGAGTTATACACCCAGGGGAGATTTTCTCGTGGATGGAACATATACATTTGAGATAGGAGGAAAAGACAAAAATATGAGACAGATTGAAGGAATACCCGGGGCTTTTATCGCTGCTGATGATATCGAGTATGGGTATATAAACAAAATTCCGCTCTGGCTTTTTGGATTTCTTTATTAAAGAAGGATACTACATAAATTATTTCCTGACGATACCCCTGTTTTTTCTAAAATCTTTCTAAGCATAGCCCTGAATTATAATTATGTTTCTTAAACGGTTATTTGATCTCTTTGTCTCACTCGTGGGGATTATTGTCCTTCTGCCGGTTTTTTTGATCATTGCATTGCTTGTCAAAATAAAAACTCCGGGACCTCTGTTTTTTGTGCAGCAACGGGTTGGCCGTTATGGTAAATTATTCAGACTGGTTAAATTCCGGACAATGCTTGCCGGACAAAAAGGTAACAATATTACTGTTAAGGGTGAGAGCCGGATCACTCCTTTGGGTGCTTTCCTTCGTAAATACAAGCTGGATGAACTCCCGGAGTTATGGAATGTTTTGAAGGGTGATATGAGCTTTGTGGGGCCACGTCCCGATGTGCCCGGATATGCCGACCGGCTTAAGGGGGAAGAACGGAAAATCCTTGAACTGCGGCCGGGTATCACCGGCCCTGCCAGCATGAAGTATTCCAATGAGGAAGAACTGCTGGCTCAACAACCTGACCCGGTAAAATATAACAACGAAGTCATATGGCCTGATAAAGTCCGCATTAACCTGGAATATTTGAGGAACCGCAACTTCCGGTTCGACTTGAAGATGATAATTTATACTGTTCTGGGGAAAAACCCTGAAGGCTGTAAATAGAAAAATTCAATCTTATCCCTTTGGGAGTTTCACCAATTTCACAAAATGGATAATTAATGGCCACCCCACCAAAAATATGGCTTTCATCACCTCACATGGGCGGGACTGAACTGCAATTCATAAAGGAGGCGTTCGATACTAACTGGATTGCCCCACTGGGGCCTCATGTAAATGGGTTTGAAGCTGACCTGCAGCATTTTACCGGCGTAGCTCATGCAGCAGCCCTCAGCTCAGGGACCGCGGCCCTGCACCTGGCTCTGATCCTGCTGGGAGTTAGGACGGGCGACGAAGTTATCTGCCAGAGCATGACCTTTTCGTCGTCAGCTAATGCAATTATATATCAGGGTGCTACACCGGTATTTGTTGATAGCGAACCGGAAACCTGGAATATGAGTCCGTCGCTCCTTGAACAGGCCATTACTGAAAGAATTAAAAATGGCAAAAAACCTAAAGCGATCATTCCGGTTCATCTCTATGGTATGCCGGCAAAAATGAACGAAATAAATCTTATAGCTAAAGAGTATGGCATACCGGTTGTTGAAGATGCCGCTGAAGCCCTGGGGGGACAAATAAACGGCAAAATGTGTGGTTCGCTCGGACTGTTTGGAGTTTTAAGTTTTAACGGGAATAAAATCATTACCACCAGCGGAGGTGGTGCGCTGCTGTCAGATGACGGGGAACAAATTCAAAAAGCCCGTTTCCTGGCTACCCAGTCACGCGACAATGCACCACATTACCAGCACAGTCAAATAGGGTATAACTACCGTATGAGTAATGTGCTGGCTGCTATTGGCCGCGGACAAATGCAGGTACTCAAAGATCGCATAGCAGCCCGCCGGGCCAATTTTGAACGGTATAAAAAGTGGTTCGGACAACTGACTGAAAATGGCTTCCATTTTGAGTTTCAGTGTGAACCGCAGGGATATTTTTCCAACCGCTGGATCACCTGCATTATTATCAACCCTGAAAAAAATAAAGGTATCACCCGCGAAACAGTCCGGCTGTCGCTGGAAGCGCAAAACATCGAGAGCCGCCCGCTGTGGAAACCCATGCACCGGCAACCTGTATTTGCCGGTTCTCCTTTCTTTGGCAACGGCATATCAGACCAGCTCTTTGAAAATGGCCTCTGCCTGCCTTCGGGCTCAAACCTGTCCGGTGAAGAACAGGCCCGGATATTTTCGGTGTTGAAAAAAATTTTCAGAAAAAAATAAAGTCAGTATACCTGAAGTTAAAATATGTATTTCTCTATTTTAATGTTGCATATTGAATAAATACTCCTGTTCAAAGACAAAGTCATAACCGTCCCTTTAATAAAATAACAAATGACGGCAAAATCTATACATTCAGTAATTTTGTATACTTCTGGGATCAGCCGGTTACTGATTTCACTTTTCTTTCAGAAAATGTTATCCTTATGCAACTGGTTGATGATGAAACCCTGCGTATAGAACAACAAACTGTTTCAGACGGCCCGCCATGGATTTTCAAAAATAATTTTAAGGATTTTGTGAGATAATGCCGGAAAATAATATCAGGATTAGTTTGAAAAGGAGTTATGAATAACAATAATTTGAGCATGTTGAAGATATCTCTTATCTTACATGCAAAATTTGTCCGGTATGGTTTAAAAAAATCTAAATAAATCATGAAACAGAAATCATTTTCTCTTGAAAGGTTGGCACATATATTTATTGTTATTGTTCTTGGCTTCATTATTTTACGTGAAGGAAAATTTATTTTCGGGCCATTGGCATTTTCACTATTATTTGCAGTGATGCTACTTCCGGTTTGTATGTTTTTTGAACGTCTTATAAAATATAAAATACCCTCAATCCTTCTGACTTTGCTGAGTGTAATCATTCTGTTGGCAGGACTTATTGTTCTTTTTTCTGTACAGTTGTCAAATATTTTAAATAATATGACAGACATTACCGGCAGAATAGGGCAGGGACTGGAACAGATCCTGTTTTGGCTGAATGAGAATTTAAATCTCAATAAAACAGACCTGCAGGCAAATATTCCCAGTATTGTTGATAATTCTGTGAGCTATTTACAGAAAGGGATCTCTTCTTCAACAACTTTTATTTTTAATTTGCTTCTTACATT
>JAAYJR010000575.1 GCA_012522835.1 Bacteroidales bacterium | reverse complement strand
GTTCCGGTATCCATTAACATTATTATACATAATGTATAAGTTTAAGAAAATAGATTATCTCAATATAAAATTAAAATATTTTCAGCTAAAAGAGCTTACATAATTACTTCAAAATTACTTTAAAAAATGGTATAATTCATTCGTTATTACAAAAACACCATACTCCAATAAAGGTGTGCGGAGATATTGCTTTTTAATATCAGAAATAAAATGTTACATAATTCACACCTAAAATGGATATCCGATTGCCACATTAAGTATCAGGTTATCTTTTCGCCAGGCAGAACTGCTAAAGTCTGTCTGGTTGATAACCCAGCGGTGGTTATCTTCGAGCCAGGGTTTCCTCAGAGGAAAGGCCAGGTCGAACCGCAATAGGAAGAAGGAAACTTCGAACCGGACACCTGCGCCTGCACCTACAGCAATTTCATTCATAAACTGCGAAAACAAAAACGGACTTCCTATGCTGGCGGGGTTCGACTTATGCAACCACACATTTCCGGCATCGACAAATAAGGCGCCCTTAAAAAACCGGTAAATGGAAAATCGGTATTCTCCGTTTGCTTCGAGTTTGATATCGCCTCCCAATTGAAGAAACCCCCTTGTGGCTCCATCCTGAAAATGAGTGCCCGGACCCACGGAATTGATCTGAAAAGCACGGAGGCTGTTGGCACCTCCGGAGAAAAACTGCTTTGAATAAGGCAAGATTGAAGAATTTCCGTATGGTTTGGCCACACCGGCAAAAAAACGCATGGCCAGTTTGTTGTTATCCCTGAAAGTATAATAGCCACGAGTATCGATACTCAACTTGACAAATTGAGAATATATCGAACCTGCTATGGTGGATGGATCATCGGAAGAGGGTTTTGTCCCGCCTATTATTTTTACTAACGAAAGTGCATTTCCTGCCGTTTCAGCTGTACCCTGGAAAAAAAACTGCATCTTTTTCATCGGGAAAACCTGTTCATTATAGGTGAACGAATAATCTGCCCCGGCAATAAACTGTTCTTCATAACTTTTCTTCAGAAAAGGGTTGGCTGCCAGCAATTCTTTGAAAGTTTCAGATTCATTGACAAGTGAAGTAAAACTCAATCCGACAGGGTTGAAATCATGTTGTTTCCTGATATTCTCTTTCCACCGGTAGCCGAAACCCAACTGAAAATTTTGCATATCGAAATAGTTGACCCTTTTCAGATAGTTGTAGGAAAGAGAGAACCGTGTTGTGGGAATAAAGATGCTGTTTTTAATGCCGGAATTAAAGGGAACAATCAGTTGGGGAAATGTTAATTCGAGTTGTGGGTTAAAGGAATAAGAGTATAAATTTTCGGATTTCGCGCTCAGTTGTGCTTCGTATGATCCCCCCAGGTTAAGGTTTAACAATTCTGCTCCCCTGAATGTATTTCTGTTCAGCAGGCTTAGGTTAATCCGCGGCCCTGCAAAATTGTTCGATTTTGAAACAATATCCACTTCTGCCCTGAATGTACTGCCGGGCATTGTAGTCATCAAAATATCAACATCCAGCAAACCGGCAGTATCACTATCGGCAAATTTTACCTGCACAAATTTGAAATTACCCATCGACATCAACCGGTTCAGGGTAATGTTATGGTTTTGCCTTGAATAGATATCTCCTTTCCGGAGATAAACCGATCTTAATATCACCCGTGGCCTGACAAGCTGATAAGATTTTGAGCCGTGAAGCACGTAATTGCGGTAATGCAAGGTGTCTTCATTTGTGTCTGAAAATTCCTTATTTAAGTTGTAATCCTGATCAATTAAAACATTGTTGATGCTGTAGACTGTCAGTGCATTATTCGGTATACTGTCTTTTAATGCTAGCTGAAACGACACTACGCGATCGGCCGAAGATGAGTCAGCTTTGAAAAGTAAATAGTCGGGATTGAAATAGAAGTACCCTTTGTTTTTCAACACTGCATCAATGCGGTTTATTTCGGTGCGTAAAATATCGAGGTTATAATTTTTCCCTGGTTTTATCAGGGTTTTATCTTTTTCTGAAAGTATCACCTTTTTCAAACTGTCATCAGCAATTGCATAAGTCAGTTCGCCAAAAGTATAAGGTTTGTGGATATAGCTGGTGTAGATAACTTTGGCCGAATGTTTTTTTTCAACCACCTCGAAACTGGTATTACCATTAAAAATGCCAATATTAAACAACCGGGCATCCATGATACCGGCAGTTGCCCCGGGTTTAACACTGCTCAGGTATACCGGGGCCTGTCCCCTTTCCCTGAGCCATTTTCCCAACCAGGTGTTGGGATTGTTTC
>JAAYJR010000283.1 GCA_012522835.1 Bacteroidales bacterium | reverse complement strand
TTTACACTTTTTGCAGGAGATACATCCCGTGTGGCTTTTATGGTTAACCTTTTGTCAGCCATGGCCAGTGCCGGGACTGTCATGCTTCTTTACTTTAGTATTGTCCATCTGACTGCAAAATTGTATTCGCATGAAAAGTTGACCGTCAGTGATAAGATAATAATTACAGGCAGCGGAGTGGTGGGATCCCTGGCATTTGCATTTACTGATTCATTCTGGTTTTCTGCGGTTGAGGGAGAAGTGTATGCTCTGTCATCCTTTTTCACTGCTGCTGTGTTTTGGGCTATCCTGAAATGGGAAAATGAGGCAGATGATAAGTACGGTAACCGTTGGATAATTTTTATTGCTTACCTGGTGGGATTGTCGACAGGGGTTCATTTACTTAACCTTTTGGCTATTCCGGCAATCGGACTGGTATACTATTTCAGGAGATATGAATTTTCTGTTAAAGGATTAATTAATTGTTTCCTGATCTCCGGCCTGATCCTGATGTCTATTCAGTATATTATTATTCCGGGACTTCCGGGATTGGCTTTTATATTTGATAAACTGTTTGTTAATCTCTTTGGACTGCCTTTCAATTCGGGGATTCTTTTTTTAGTTGCCGTGATGGTTTTTATGTCATATTGGGGAATCAGATATACCAGAAAAAAAAACCTGGTGGTATGGAATACGGTTTTGACTTCAGTAATTGTCATCTTTATCGGATACTCTTCCTTCGCACTTATTTTGATTAGGGCAGATGCAAATCCGCCAATGAACCAGAATCACCCGGATAATGCTTTTGCACTGAAGCGCTATCTTAACCGTGAACAATACGGGAACAGGCCGCTGCTGTATGGCCCATACTATAATGCCCCTGCTGTTGCCGCCATTGGCGAAAGAAAATTATACAATAAATTGGACGGGAAATATGTAGTTACCGGCACTACTGCCAAAAGGACTCTGTATGAGCCAAAACTGCAGACTTTGTTTCCCCGTATGTACAGCGACCAATCCAGGCATATTGAAGTTTATAAGGAGTGGGGCAGGGTAAATGGTAAACCTGTCAGGATCAGGGATGGTGGTGAATTAAAAACTGTTGCAAAACCTGCATTTATTGAAAATCTGAGGTTTTTCTTTACCTACCAGTTGGGACATATGTACTTCAGATATTTTATGTGGAATTTTGCGGGACGGCAAAATGATGTCCAGGGACATGGAAGTTTTCTTTACGGTAACTGGATCAGCGGAATAGATCTCCTGGATGATTACAGGGTGGGCCCACGCGATAATATGCCGGAATGGATGAAAAATGACCCATCCCGGAATGTCTATTATTTTTTGCCACTGCTTTTTGGCTTGATTGGCCTGTTATATCAGTATAAACAGGGCAAATCAGGCAGAGAGGGATTCGCTGTTGTGATGACCCTGTTTATATTTACCGGTATTGCAATAATCATTTATCTTAACCAGACACCAATACAGCCAAGGGAGAGAGATTATGCATACACCGGCTCGTTTTATGCTTTTGCCATATGGATCGGACTGGCAGTCCCCGCGATACACTCAACGGTGAAAAAATTGATTAGGGGAACACCAGGTGCTCTTATAGTTACAGCAACCTCAATGTTAATAGTTCCCGGGTTGCTGTTTTTTGAGAATTTTGACGACCACAACCGTTCAGGTCGTTATATGACCCGCGATTATGCAATTAATTACCTTGAATCATGCGCTCCTGATGCTATATTATTTACATACGGTGACAATGACACTTTCCCCCTTTGGTATGTCCAGGAGGTTGAAGGTGTCAGACCCGATATCAAAATTATTAATATCAGCTATCTGGCAATGGACTGGTATATAAACCAGCACCGGAGAACTTCTTACGAAGCAAAACCGGTACCATTCTCTTTTAATAAAGATCAATACTATACCGGCATTCGTGATTTGGTTGTTTTTCAGGAACGGATTGAAAATTCTGTTGAGCTGAGTGATGCTATATCTTTTTTGGGAAGCGATGATGAGCGCAGTAAGGTAAAATTGTCGAACGGACAGCTTATAGACTATCTGCCATCTAGAGACTTTCATATTACAGTTGATAAACAAAAGGTCATTGAAACAGGAACCGTGCAACCCGGCGATTCATCATTAATTGCAGATAGGGTGGAGTTTAATATCAGTAAACAATATCTGGCAAAAAGTGAATGGGCTATTTTAAATATTATTGCGGCAAATAATTGGGAACGTCCGGTATATATAGACCACAGCCTTTTACATACAGGTAATATATTCTTCACAGACTGGCTGCAGTTTGAAGGGCTGGCATACAGATTTGTGCCAATCAAAACTGAAGGCAAAGGATTATACCGGGGCCATATTAATACAGACATTCTGTACGACAGGGTGATGAATAAGTATGTCTGGGGCAATGTTAATGATCCTGATATTTTTCTGGATGATTATAATAAGAGAGAACTGAAAATAATTCAGGCGCACTCCATTTTTGCAAGACTGGCAGAAGCATTGATAAATGAAGGACAAAAAGATAAAGCTGTTAATGTGCTCGACAGGATGTTTGAGCTTTTCCCTGACGAAATAATACCGCTTGATTACGATTCTTTCCATGCAACTGAACAATACCTGAGGGCAGGTGAAATTGAAAAGGGCAGTGATAAGTTAGGGCAAATGGCAATGAACAGTCTGGCAATGCTCAATTATTATATTACTCTTCCGGAATATTTTGCCCCCTTCGTACAGGAAGAGCAGGAGAGGGAAATGGGGCAATTACAAAACCTAATGGTGCTTACAAGACGTTATGGCCTTGAAGATCTGAATAAGGAGATTGACGGCAGGCTGCAAAAACTTATAAACAGATTGTCAGATGAATCAGGATCCTGAGTTACTTATCTGTTTTCTTAATATACCGGCTAGTTTTTTCCCTCTTGCTTTAACTCCTGCCATTGGATTAAGTTCTAACTCATACTCAATGAGAGAAAGCAATTCAGATTTAAGATCAGCCTCTTTTTCAGAAAGGTTAAACAGGATCTGGAGAGCGTGAACTTTTACCCCAACCGGCTCATTGGCAGAGGTAAAACATTTGAAGCAATAATCTGCCAGAAAAGAAAAATGTTTTTTTGGTATTTTATTGAGGCTTATCAATTTCAGGAATTGTCTTTTTTTTCCTGGATTGGTCTCCTTTTTTAGCTGGTTTATCATCTTTCCCAAAAAAGGGGTGATCAGTTCAGGGTTTGTATCATTAATTTTATCTGCTATCCATGCTGCACGCCAGCTTTTATCGTGATCACTGTATAAGGCAATGTTCATAAGCATACCGGCTTCTTCAGGCTGCTCGCTCAACTGACTGATCAGCAGGGGAAGATTCTCCCATGATTCAAGCAGTCCGGTAAGCTCTTTTTCGTTCATTCAAATATTAATTTCAGTCAAAAAATAATTTCGGAAAGATATTCATTACGCCGGTCAGAACGGCAGCCCAGGCTGTGATCGATATTATCATGTATAAAACCAGATGCCTCCGTTTGGAATAGTACTTACCGGCAAGAAAGGCTCCTAAAGGGATTGTTAAAAAAGGCGGGGTGCATACAATAACTCCCCAGAACCCGTAAGTTTTTTTAAATCGGGCCAGGAACCGGTTTTTTCTGGTAAATATTTTAATTTTCTTTTTAATCTTTTCTCTTTTACAATGACTTTTATTACTTCCCTTATGTAGCCTGGAAATTTTAAGACAGATGAAATCTTTGACAGCCCTGAAACCTTTAATTACAGGTTTGCTCAGGTAATAAAAAAATAAAAATCCCCCAATACCCCCGGTCAATACCGCAAAGATAGCCTGTTCATAGTTGAGCCCTATGATCATGGCATATGGAAGGGTGATAATATACTTCACTGCGGCCAGCAAAATTACATGTAGGATTTTTATTGCCATGTGATTACTTTCCCATCTAACGATATTAATATATGAAATGTTTTATAGTTTGATAACATTTTTTGGAGTTCCCTGAATAAATGATTTCAGATTGTCACTTGCTATTTTCATAAGCCTTCTTCTTGCTTCTGTTGTGGTCCAGGCAATATGTGGCGTAATATAACAATTCTTTGCTGTTATCAGCGGGTTGTCAGGCTCAGGAGGCTCTTCCGATAATACGTCAAGTCCCGCTCCGGCTATTCTTCCGCTGTTTAATGCTTCAGCCAGGTCATTTTCGTCAATCAAAGCGCCCCGTCCGGTATTTACTAAAAATACATCTGGCTTCATTTTTTGTATGGCTTCTTCATTAATGAATTTCTCATTATCTTCATTAAGAGGACAGTTAATACTGATAAAATCGCTTGTGTTAAGTAATGTATTTAAATCTGTCTGGATAATTCCCGAAGAAGTTTCTTTCCTGCTTCTGTTATTGAATACAATTTTCATGCCGAATGCCAGGCCTATTTTTGCTACAGCACCTCCAATACGGCCAAACCCTATTATGCCTAACGTTTTACCGGCAAGCTCGGTCTGGGGTGTCAGGTGATAGCTGAAATCTTTGCTTTCAGACCATTCTCCGGATCTTACCGATTCAGCATGGACAGATACATTCTGAACAAAATTGAGAATGTGTGAAAAAACCATTTGAGCTACTGAATCAGTGCTGTAAGCCGGAATATTTGTGACTACTATACCTGCTTCACCGGCCGCATTT
Organism: Bacteroidales bacterium; assembly: GCA_012522835.1. Taxonomy (GTDB): domain Bacteria; phylum Bacteroidota; class Bacteroidia; order Bacteroidales; family Prolixibacteraceae; genus JAAYJR01. Next base: position 8,998 of record JAAYJR010000283.1, on the reverse strand, counting down.
ATGTCTACTACGTTATAACCTGTTGCCATGACTCCTATAAACTGAAGTCCGGGCAGCCGGGAGATAATATCTTTAGTGAAGGCAACTTTATTGGTAAATATTGCCTGCGCACCCCTTGACCTTTCAATGATTTTTTCCTCCGGAGTCCGGTCGTAAACAGTAAAATCCCCAAGTTCTTGTAAACAGCTCCAGTCTAAATCACCGGGATTAAGAGCATGTCCATCCAGTACTACTATTCGCATTTATTAAAAATTTATGGTGGTTTTAAGTGCGAAAATAGTAAAATAGAGATAGCAGTGAACTAAATTGGGATAATTACATGTAAGTTTCAGGTTTATTGGATTTGTTAAACATATTTGGTGAATCTCATTTTGATTATAAAAATAAATTGCGATATTTAACTTGTACTAACAGATTAACAGATCGTCTTAAATTTCAGAGATATTTTGGGGTCTGGAATATCTGTTCTGCCGGGAATATAAAAAAGGCTTAAATAAAATTCAAAAAATCATCATTATGAAGCAAATTAATGATTTTCGTAAACTTTTATTGGTATTACTTGCTGTGCTTCTTGTTCCTTCATGCGCTGTTAATCCGGTTACCGGAAAGAAACAGTTAATGCTTATGTCAGAAGCACAAGAGGTTGAACTTGGCACCCAATATGACCCTCAGGTGATTTCTACTTTTGGAGAGTATCAGGATCAGGAGTTGCTTTCATTCGTGCAGGGGGTAACTGCTGAAATGGGTACTATTTCACACAGGCCGAAACTGGAATATCATATTAAGATATTGGATTCCCCTGTAGTAAATGCTTTTGCTGTTCCGGGGGGCTATATCTATCTGACGAGGGGAATTCTTGCCCAGTTAAACAATGAAGCTGAGCTTATCGGAGTTATCGGTCATGAAATGGGCCATATCACTGCCCGTCACTCTGCAAGTCAGCAAACAAAGCAGCAGTTGGGGACACTTCTGTTGATCGGCGGGATGATCGCTTCAGAGAAATTTGCACAAATGGCTGATTATGCATTTCAGGGCATGCAGCTTCTGTTTTTGAAGTTCAGCAGGGATGATGAGCGGCAGGCTGACCAGCTGGGAGCTGAATATTCATCCAGAATAGGGTATGACGCCCATAAGATGGCTGATTTCTTCCAGGTACTGAACAAGATGAATCTCTCGGAATCGGAAGGAGGAGTGCCCACGTTCCTCTCAACACACCCTGACCCGGGCGACCGTTATAATTCAGTAAACAGATATGCATCGGAATGGCAGCAGGAGTTGAGTTTTTCAAACTGGAAGGTAAACGCAGACAGTTATCTGAAGCTTATTGATGGTGTTGTTTATGGGGAAGACCCACGCCAGGGGTATGTAGAAAGTAATACCTTTTATCATCCGGACCTGAAATTCAGGTTTTCCTTCCCTTCCGGCTGGGACCTCCAGAATTCACCAATTCAGGTCAGTATGGCGCCTCAGGGGGGGCATGCCCTGGCAGTTTTTGGAATTGCTAACCAGAACAGTTTACAGGAGGCAGCGCAACAAACCCTGCAACAGCTGGAACTTGAAGTTCAGCAAAGTGGCAATACCACAGTAAACGGATTGCCTGCCATTGCAGCTTTATCAAAGCAGGTGGTTCAGGATCAGTCTACCGGAGCTACAAATACTAATTTAGTTTTATCCTATTTTATTGAGTACGACAGCAGATTCTATGTTTTTCACGGAGTCTCTTCCGAGGCTGAATTTGCAAGTTACCGCAACAGTCTGGAGGGAATTATGAAGTCTTTTGCCAGGTTGACTGACAATTCAAAATTGAATGTTAAACCGCGGAGAATATTTGTTAAGCCTGCACCCCGTAATGCAACACTGGCAAATACATTCAGTAGTTTCGGAGTGCCACAGGCAATGATGGAAGAGTTGGCGCTGCTTAATAATCTGGAGTTAACTGATCAGGTCAGGTCAGGTAAAATGATTAAGATCGTGGGACAATAATTGTATTTAACCCTGTTATGAATCATTTTAATGCTTAAAATAATTCTTTATCCTTTTTCATTCTTATACGGAGTAGCAGTCTTCTTTCGTAACCGTTTTTACGATCTGGGTATTCTCAGTTCACATGACTTTGACATACCAGTTATTTCGGTTGGAAATATTACCGTCGGCGGTACAGGGAAGACTACTCATATTGAGTATCTGGCAGATTTATTAAAAGAGCAGTTTGAAGTCGCAGTGCTTAGTCGCGGATATAAAAGAAAAAGCAGAGGATTCAAATGGGTGGAAGCTGAAACAACAGTGAGTGAAGCAGGTGATGAACCTGCGCAGATAAAAAGAAAATTTCCGGATATCACCGTGGCAGTATGTGAAAACAGATTGACCGGACTCAGAAGGCTTTTCTCAGCTGAGAACAGGAAAATTCCTGATGTGGTCCTGCTTGATGATGCATTTCAGCATCGCCGCATTAAGCCGGGCGTTAATATTTTATTGATCGATTATAACAGGCCTCTTTGGAAGGATATGCTGCTGCCTGCAGGACGTCTGCGTGAAGGGTCTGGCCAGGTTCGCCGTGCCGGAATTATTATTTTTTCCAAATGTCCTGAAAATAAGGTTACTCCGATACAAAGAAGGCTTAATAGTATAGAGATAGATTTAAAACCTTATCAACAGCTTTATTTTACTACCTATGAATATGATAAAATAAAACATGTTTTTTCAGGGAAAGAGTTATCTGAAGATTTTTATGAGGCTGGTACTTATTCTGTTCTGATTATTACCGGAATTGCCAATCCGAAGCTTATGTATGATTACATAAATAACTATGCAGGAGAGACTGATTATTTGTCATTTCCCGATCATCATAATTTCTCTGAAAGGGATATTGAATTGATATTGAAAAAATTTGGTGAAACAGATATAAAACAGAAAATAATTATAACTACTGAAAAAGATGCAGTCCGGTTGATGGATATGCCTGACTTGCCTGAAATTTTTAAGGAGGTTCTTTACTATTTACCGGTGAGAGTAAAATTCCTCAATGAGAAAGAAAAAATGTTTGATATAAAGATTTTGAAATATGTTGGAGAAAATAAAAGCAACCGCAAGCTTTATAAAAAAGAGGTTTAATACAAATCCTGAAATTGGAATAATTCTGGGTACCGGACTTGGCGGACTGGTTAATGAGATTGATATTATTGATTATATTCCCTATAAAGAGATCCCTGATTTTCCTGTGTCAACAGTCGACGGTCATGCCGGCCGGCTTATAAGTGGCCGTATGGGAAATAAAGAAATAATTGCTATGCAGGGAAGGTTTCATTTTTATGAAGGTTATTCAATGAAGGAGGTTATCTTCCCGGTCAGGGTACTGAAGTTTTTGGGGATTAGTAACCTTATTGTTTCAAATGCATCGGGAGGGTTGAATCCTGACTGGCATGTAGGAGATATAGTTTTAATTTCTGATCATATTAATTTTTTTCCTGAACATCCCCTTTATGGAAAGAACGATGAGGAACTGGGGCCGCGATTCCCGGATATGAGCAAAATATATGATGAGCGGTTGCGAAATAAAGCTAAACTAATTGCTCTTGAGCATAATATACCTGTCAGGGAGGGAGTATATGTGGGTGTGCAGGGGCCGACATTTGAAACTCCTGCTGAATATAAGATGTTCCGTATTTTAGGGGGTGATATTGTTGGTATGTCGACTATTCCTGAGGTTATTGCAGCACGGCATTTGGGATTGAGGATTTTTGGCATTTCTATTATTACTGACAGCGGTGTTCCGGGCGAGATTGTGGAGATATCGCATGATGAGGTGCAGAAAGTGGCTATGAAGGCTGAGCCGAAAATGACCCTGATAATGAAAAATCTGATTGAAACTATCTGAACATAAGAGAAATTATCACTCCTGGCCGGGATTTGTTTTTTTATAGAAATAGCTTTTCCTTTTTTCGCTTAAATCATATGTGAATAATTCCGATCCGGGGAAACGGTAAAATATTGAAAGCATGATAATGTCTCCTGCACAAAAGAGGCTGTGTATGCACATTACCATTAACGGGAAATACAGAGCAGGCATATTTCTAAAGATAATTATCCCTGCCAGTGATGTAAGTTTTACCACTATTAACGGGATTAATGCGATAAATGCAAATTGTTTTCTGTTCAGCACATGTCTGTCTGCTTCGGCATAAAAGATAAATTTTTTTGCAATGCCTCCGATTTTAATGTGACTGGCGCCAGTGAGTTTGAGTCCCATAGCATGAAGAAGTTCATGGATAATTATCAGAAATGAAAAGCAAAAAACAACAGCAGCAATAACATATAAAAGTGGCCGGGTATTTCCATCGAAAGCAATAAAAACCGAACGGATCAGGAAAAAGGTGCCCAGAAGGACCATAAGAACCTGATAAATCATGAAATATTTTATGAGTTTGCTGTCATCTTTAATCTGTTCCTTTACGAAATCCTTGATCTGCGGATGTGATAATTCTGCCATCAGTTCATACTCCTCCTGTTTCTGAAGGGCTTCGATGGAAGGATTTTTAATTTTGCTTAGAGAGAACAATTTCAAAGAGGTTTTTAACATTAATAAGTTTTAAAATAAAGGCAGTCAAAAGAGATACTGCACCAAATATAACCAGTCCGCCCAGCCAGTTCCCGGTATTTTTAGACAATATACCTGTTATAATAACCATTACAACGAATGTAATTATTTTGACTATGTATTTTATGCCGGGTTTCAATTTAAAAATATACATAGCAATAAATAACTGTGATGCCCCTGCCAGTAACTGTGTGGCCATACTTGCATAGGCTGACCCGTAAGCCTGGTATTCGGGAATCAGGATTAGGTTTAAAGCTATATTCAATAACACTGCGCAGGATGCCATAATGTTAAGTTGTTTCATGCTCCCGTTGGCAGTTAGCAGGGTGCCGAAAATGTACGTGGAAGCAATCCCAATAAAACCAATCATTAATATCCCCAGCAATTCGGATGATTGTCCGGTATTAGATTTGTACAGAAGTGTCATTATTTCGGAGTTATACAGCACACTTGCAACGCTGATGATAATCGCCGGTACAATAAGCAGCGAAAATGAGAGCTTTACCATTTGGTTCACAGGATCATTCTGTTTGATCATCCTGGCAAATATTGGCAATAGCAGGCCCCCAACAAGCGCCCCGAACATAGCTACGGCATCAAGCAGGCGAAATGCCTGGGCATAAATACCGGCCTGTTCCTTACCGGTTGGTTCCGGGAGCATTCTTTCAAGCATTACCGAATCAATCCTGTTGTACAGCGACATCAGCAGAATAAGTAAGGCATAAGGGTAGGATTTTCGAAGAAAAACAAGTATAAATTTTTTGTGAATTTGTAATTTGATCCTGCCTGACTTATGCAGTACGATAGTAAATGTTATCAGAACAGTTATGAAATATGCGATGGTCTGTGCATATACAAACCATCGTATATTGAAATTGCCATTTATGATGTCGGTAAACAGAAGAAGAGAGCATATTATAATCATCACGCTACGATCCAGTACCGATAAAAGGCTGTCAGTGCGGAAAAGGTGAAGTGCACTTATATTTGACCGGAGGTAAAGAGTAAGAGATATCATAAACTGATTTAATATCAGGAAGAAAAGAAGGTGGAATTGTATCTTGTTATATCCTATGATAAATGCAGCTGTCAGGCTAAAAATTGCATATACAAAGGCGAGAATGAATTTTAATCCTACAATGTTTGCCAAATGTTTAGGCAATAGAAAATTATGCTTGGCAATATTGCAGTTATTGTAGTTTGTTATTCCTACATCAAGAAGGATATTCAGGATCATTGAAAAGTTAAACAGGGCAAAATATAATCCATAACTTTCATCTCCCACCATATTCTGAACAGTCCGGTCTATTCCAAAGATCCAGAATGGTTTTATAAGGAGGTTAAGAAAAACCAGCAATATAAGGTTGGTTAAAAATTTCCTTTTCAAATCCCGGTTTTTAACAAGATTGTACTAATGAACAGCCAAAAGTAATAAATATTTAAACAGACTTTGTACTTTTACCGGAAATTGAAATCTGTACTATGGTAATTGCCGTAAATGCCAGGCTATTGTTAAATGGTAAGCTTGAAGGTATAGGGTGGTTTACATTTGAAACTCTCAAAAGGTTGACAACCGGTCATCCTGAACATCAGTTCATATTTATTTTTGACAGGCCTTACTGTCGTGATTTCATTTTTTCTGATAACATTATCCCCGTGGTTGCCGGTCCGCAGACACGCCATCCCCTGCTTTGGTATCTGTGGTTTGAATTTCAGATTCCTAAGATATTAAAAAAATATAATGCCGATATTTTCCTTTCACCCGACGGTTATTTATCTCTTAATACAAATGTTCCTCAACTGGCAGTGATACACGATATTAATTTTGTCCATCGTCCGGGCGACCTCCCATGGCTCAAAAGCAGATATTATAACTGGTTCTTTCCTGTATTTGCCCGGAAAGCGGGCCGTATTGCTACTGTTTCTGAGTATTCAAAGCAAGACATTATCAAATCGTTTAATATAAGTAAGGAGAAGATTGATGTAGTATATGACGGTGTTAATAAGATATTTAAGCCTTTTACTGAAGAAGAACAGCTGGCTGTTCGTAATCAAATAGCGGGTGGAAAGAGATATTTTCTTTTTGTGGGCGCACTGAATCCGCGTAAAAATATTTACGGATTGCTGAGGGCATTTAACGAATTTAAAAAATTGAGTGGCAGCGACATAAAACTTGTTATAGTGGGAGGCGAGATGCATAAAGCGGATAAAATTTTCAGATTTTGTGAGCAGATGGATTATAAGGAAGATGTGGTTTTTACCGGCAGGGTGGCAACCGTTCAGTTGCAACAAATAATGGGAGCTGCATTATCACTGGTATTTGTTCCTTTTTTTGAGGGATTTGGAATTCCTGTTGTTGAAGCAATGAGTGCGGGGGTTCCCGTGATATGTTCAAATACTACATCCCTGCCGGAGGTTGGTGGTGATGCGGTTTTATATGTGGATCCATTCAATATTGAGCAGATAGCATATGCATTGTCCAGAATGGCCGATGAACCGGAACTGCGCAGGACAATGATAAAAAAAGGATTTGAGCAAAAGAAAAAATTTAGTTGGGATAAGACTTCCCGGCTTTTATGGAGCAGTTTAGAGAGAGCATTAAAATAATGGACGGATCAATTTTATTGCCATATTACAGAGAAGGAGTTGTCGAGGCAGGTTGTGATGAAGCAGGAAGAGGCTGTCTTGCAGGTCCTGTTGTTGCTGCTGCAGTGATTCTTCCTCCGGGTTTTGAAAATGAACTTTTGGATGATTCCAAAAAACTGACTCGCAGAGAAAGGCTTGCACTGCGTCCGGTAATTGAGAAGGAGGCAGTAGCGTGGGCTATCGGGATTGCCACTAACGGGGAGATTGACAAGATCAATATTCTGAATGCATCATTTCTGGCAATGAACAGGGCAGTTAATAATCTGGCAGTCACTCCGGATCATCTTCTGATCGACGGTAACCGTTTCCGTCCCCTGACAAACATACCATTTACCTGTATGGTAAAAGGAGACGGCCGGTTTCTTTCCATTGCTGCCGCTTCAGTCCTGGCAAAAACATATCGTGACGAATTTATGGAGAGGGTTCACTGTGAATTCCCTTTATACGGATGGAATAAAAATAAAGGTTATCCCACAAAGATGCACAGAGAGGCAATATCCAGGATCGGGATCTCAAAGTACCACCGGTTATCGTTCCGGTTACTGGATGAGCAGCTCAGGTTACAGTTCTGAGTATAACTGTAATTTTAGTGATCCTCCGGGGAGTCTGTTTCAACTCCCCCGCATTCAGGTGTATACCCTTCATCCTCCTTAAGGTCCGGGCCCGATGATGCCCCGACTGCAATCTGGTCACAGCGTTCGTTATGGGGATGGTTGTCATGTCCTTTGATCCAGATAAGTTTTATATTGTGTCTTTTGTACAGTTCCAGAAACTGAACCCAGAGATCCTTATTTCTTTTGCCCTTGAAATTTTTTGCTACCCATCTGAACAGCCAGCCTTTTTCTACGGCATCTGCGACATATTTTGAATCAGTATAGATAGTGACATCACTTCCTTCAATTTTCAATGCCTCCAGAGCTTTGATTACAGCCAGTAATTCCATCCGGTTATTGGTAGTGAACCTGTATCCCTGTGACAACTCTTTACGATGTTTTCCTGAGATTAACACTACACCGTAACCGCCCGGACCCGGATTTCCACGGGCTGCCCCGTCAGTATATATTGTTATTTTCGGTGTGGGCATTATTGGGTCTGTGGTTATTCTATAATATGCATCTCATCAATGAGATGAGTAGCTCCTGCATATTTATCAATTACCCAGAGAACAAAACGTATATCCACATTTATACAGCGTTGCAGTTCAGGTTCAAATGCAATATCACCGCTCATTGCCTCCCAGTTGCCGTCGAATGCGATGCCAATAAGTTCTCCGTTGCTGTTAAGAACCGGACTTCCTGAATTTCCGCCAGTTATATCATTATTGGTAATGAAACAGGTATGTAAATTTCCGTCCTCCCCTGCATACCGGCCGAAATCCCTCGCGTTTAACAGGTCTTTCATCCTTTCAGGAACATGAAATTCATCATCGCCGGGAATCTCTTTTTCCAGATAACCATTATGGGTGGTGTAATATTTATATATCACTCCGTCCTCGGGCTCATAATTCAGAACCTGGCCGTAGGTGAGCCGCATTGTTGAATTGGCATCAGGATAGAATTTTTTATCTTTCTGCATCTCCATTAATCCGGCTAAAAACAGTCTGCTCCCCTTCTGTAATTGTTCATTTTTCTCTTCTGCCATTTCTCCTATCTCCCTGAATTTGTCGAAGATATCCTGTGCTGCCCGGAAGGCCATATCTTTATTTAGTACTTTTAAATTTGGATCCTGAAGGAATGCTATCAGCTCTTTTTGATTGTC
>JAAYJR010000088.1 GCA_012522835.1 Bacteroidales bacterium | reverse complement strand
CCTTGAAAAAACTTCTGATCCTTTTCTGACCTCATAATTTTCAAGGTTTAAAAATGGCTTTTCCTTTTCACTGAATACCAGAAAATGGTCGGGTTCTTCCGGGAGAGAATAAATAGTATCCATGCTTACCACAGTGAACTGATTGTGGCTTTGCACCCTGATATTTGAGGCAGTTCTTATATTTCCGTAAACATATACCTTATCATTAGCCGAAATTTGTTCTGTTTTTAATGTATCAACAAGTTGTTCTCCAATATTTGGTATCAACAGAGGATACAAGAGGATGAAAGCATTAAAATAGAGGAATAACAGAGAGTATGCTATATTAGTCTCAACTGACAATTTTTTAAAAGTTCCAAATTTAAGTGCTATTAATAACAGCACAGACAGACAGGTGCCTGCAGCAGAAATGAAATCTGCTCTTATAAATATGAAAAGCGACAGAATTAAAAAAATTACGCAAAAGTTCATACCAATAAATAAGGAAAGGAAAAATTTTTTGAACTTGGTGCCGGTCTCTGATATGACTATTGCAAAAAATATGGAAGACAGTGGAATAACCGGTAACAGGTAACGGTCGTAAAATTTAAACACAGCCCCTGACATCAGAAATATCATAATTACCCAGATGGATATAAATCCAAAAATTGCTTTTTGCTTTTGCCCCGCATTGCTGATATATTTTTTTAATTCATCCGGCCTGGAAAATGCAATTATGATCCAGGGAACAGAAAATGCGATAAAGTTCAGGATTCCTGCTGAAGCGTTAGTAATTACCTGGATTGTTTTTGATGACACTCTTTCCCCAAACTGATCTTCATAGAAAGATGAGAAGAACCATGAACCATGTTCAATATACATCACGGCAAACCAGCTGACAGCAATAATTGCTGCCACTGTCATGGCAGGAAAGTTTATAATTTTTTTAAGGGTACACCTTTGCCAGGGATTGAACAAAAGAAACAGGATGCTAATACCGGCAAAGGCAGCTGCAGGCAAACCTTTTGTCTCAAACGCCACAGCTGCTCCTGCATATGCCATCCAGTAATATTTTTTTTCCGGGATTTCGTCAAGCATGATTTTTAAGAATCCAAAAGCGCTTATTGTCATAAAAAGTACTAGTAATATATCCGGAATGGAACGCCCTGCACTCATAAGGACAAGGGGATTAGATGCTGTAATCAGGGCAGCTGTCATGGCTGTTTTTCTTTTGCCCGTAACAGATTTTGTCATTGCAAAGGTTAATGCAGTAAGCAGGGCACCTGCCAGCCAGAACATTACCCTTGAGGAAAATTTACTTACTCCGGATAATATATAACTTCCGGTTAATGTCCAGTAAGTGATTATAGGCTTCAGGAAGCGGGGAGTTCCATCTGCATTCAAGGGAGTCAGATAATCGCCGTTATCCAGCATCTGTAAAACTGAATCGATATAATATTTTTCGTCGGGATAATAAAAAAAATATTCCAGTGCTCCAGGTGCTGAGCTAATAAGGAACACAATCGGTATTATCAGCCAGGAATACTTTTCTGACAAGCTGTTATGCATAGTTTAATATTTTATTAAGTACATAGGTTTTAATACCTTATCTCTTGTACGGGGATTTATGAATTTACTGCCCCTGTTCAGATAGAGATGTTCATAGACAATTGTGGTATCTGCCGGGACATTGAAGTTTTGTATCATATTATAACCTTCTTCATCTGTAAATAACCAGATACCTTCTTTCCCGGCAACGGTGCGAGCCGATTCCGGTGTTGACAGTTGAAGGGCTTGGGGCTCACTGTAAAAGAACAGTTCATATTGAGGGTAGTTAAAATTGTAAAGTATTTCATCCGGAGATGAATGTTCATTGAAATAGCGGGCTGCAGCCGGCGGTGCCTGAAAGCTGAACATATATGGGAATACGTGAGTGTTAAACAGAAGGGCAATTACTGCAAAAACCAGTCCTGATGGTAAAAGCAATCTGGCAGCACGATTTTTATTAAATAAATACAGATATAGTGTAACTGCCAGTCCCCCAGCTGCAATCAACCAGAAATGCCAATCAGGATAAGGGAACAGGTAAACAGAGATAAAAGCTATCCCCGCCCATAAAAGTAATACTATAATTAATTGGGTTATGGTAAAAGTTTTAAATAAACCTGTTTTTTGATTTAATGCAATATCTGTCCATTTGGCTGTAAGCACTGATATCAGCGGAATTATAATAAATATATAGTTAGGTAACTGGTTTTTGGATATATTCAGGATGATAAAAAATATCCAGATACCGGCAAAAGTAAAGTACTCATCCGCTTTAAACCTGTTTGCAATAAGTGTTTTCAGTTCATGATATGCAGCAATGAAGAACAGCACGCTCCAGGGAAGGAAAATATATAAAAGAGTGTGGAAGTAAAATACCGGGTCATTATTCGACTGCACATAACTTCCTGTAACCCTTCCAATGTTATTATCCCAGAAAAAGAATCTTAATCATTTGATCCCAAACTGGTTATATAAACCGGCAAGCGCCTGGCTGACAACTGGCAATGAAAGTAAGATTCCAAGGTACCACCTGTAGTCTGCAAAGGCTTTAAAATTTTTTTTCAACAGTAGATGTCCTGCAACTGCAAATGCGGGGATCAAAGCGCCTATTGGGCCTTTACAAAGCATCGCCAGTCCGGTTGCTAAAAAACCTAAAATCCAGTGTCTGTTTTTTTGGGTTTTTATAAATTCAAAAAACTGCCATAACGCAAATGTCACAAAAGCCTGAAGAGGTGTGTCTGTGTGGATATCCATACTATAAAGCATGTATATCAGTGAGAATGCCATCATAAATACTGTCAGCAGTCCGACTTTTTTTGAATAGAGGCTTTTCCCAAGTTGATATGCAGAATAGAATCCGAAAAAAACCAGCAGTAAAACCGGAAGTTTAAACCAGAAATTGGAAATTCCTCCCAGGCTGAAACCCAGGGCACCCAGCCAGAACAACAAAGGAGGTTTTTGGTCATAAGGCTCACCGTGTATAGTCAGATTAATAAAATTTCCCTTTTGAAATATCTCTTTGGCTACTGTGGCGTACTTTCCTGCATCCCTTGTCACATCTACAGAGAGCCCTGAAATATAAGATATAAGCATCAAGCCGGTTATCGCCAAAAAAATAATCAGTATCGTTTTGTTTTTCAGCATCGTAAAAAATTAAAAACCTGACAAAGTTGCTTAACCACTAAAGATTTTATGATATGCCACCAGGCAAAAATGGTGATTTTTTCGGTAATTAGAAAAGGTTGTTCCGTTTGTTTCAGGCCAAATGCATATATTTGTTTAATTTTTTAAGTAAGCTATAAAATGAAGCTTTGGGATAAAGGAACACCAGTAAACAAAGCCATTGAGAAATTTACAGTTGGCAGAGACCGTGAGCTTGACTTGTATCTTGCTCAATATGATATTTTAGGCTCTATAGCACATGTTAAAATGCTGGGGTCGGCAGGATTGTTAAGCAGTGAAGAATTGCCCGTTTTGACAGACGGACTGAAAAAATTGTATGAAACAGCTGCCAATGGGAAATTTATAATAGAAGAGGGTGTGGAGGATATTCATTCTCAGGTTGAATTTATGCTGACCCGTGACTTAGGTGAAATTGGCAAAAAAATACATGCAGGAAGGTCACGTAATGACCAGGTGCTCCTTGATCTGAAGTTGTTTACCCGTGATGGCATCAGTAAGATTGTTGCCGCTGTTGATGACCTGGCCGAAACATTGTTGCAAAACAGTGAAAAATATATAGAGATATTGTTACCCGGGTATACACACCTTCAGATTGCAATGCCCTCGTCATTCGGTTTATGGTTTGGGGCATATGCCGAAAGTCTTACTGATGATTTGGAATTATTGCTCGCAGCTTTTAATATAGTCAACCAGAATCCGCTCGGGTCTGCGGCTGGTTACGGTTCTTCATTTCCGCTTGACAGGCAGATGACAACTGACCTTCTTGGTTTTAATAATATGAATTATAATGTTGTATATGCTCAGATGGGCCGTGGAAAGACCGAGAAAATAGTATCTTTTGCACTGGCTAATATTGCTTCAACATTAGCTAAACTTGCTTATGATATTTGTTTGTATAACAGCCAGAATTTTAATTTTATATCCCTGCCTGAAGAATTTACCACAGGGTCAAGTATAATGCCCCATAAACATAATCCGGATGTGATTGAGCTTATCAGGGCCAGGTGCAACAAGATTCAGGGAGTGCCCGGCCAGCTATCGCTGATAATCAATAACCTTCCTTCCGGGTATTTCAGGGATTTGCAGATTTTAAAAGAGGTATTTCTTCCACTATTTGATGAATTGAATGATTGTCTGACTATGGCAACGCTGGTTTTGAAAAATATCAGAGTAAATAAATCTGTTCTGGATGACAGGAAATATGATTATCTGTTTACTGTAGAAGAGGTAAATAAACTGGTGTTAAGAGGTATCCCGTTCAGGGAAGCATACAAACAGATTGCACACAAAGTTGAAAAAGGTGAATTTATTCCCGATAAAAAAATATTACATACCCATGAAGGCAGTATTGGCAATCTTTGTCTTGATAAGATTGCTGAAAAAAAACAAACCACAATTGCCAAATTCCGGTTCAGTAAAATTCAGGAGGCCTTAGATGATTTACTGAGATAACCACTTCTTACTCACATAAACTTTTTTAAACATTTGTCTTTGTGATATTTTTATTTAAAAAAGTTACTGTTCGTTTCAGCTGATAGAAACCTCCAAATTATCGTGACAATATACATAAAAGTTAATAATGTGTTATTAAGCTCAAAAAAATGATTTTAATATTACATTTTTATACCAATAGCTGTATATTTGGTTCAATTAGTTATTAAAAGATATAATATACTATCAAATTAACAAAAGTTATCAGGATTTTTCAACGTTATGACGTTTATAATAATTTATTCAAAAAGCTATGAGATTACCTGAAAAGCAAGGGTTATATAATTCCGATAATGAGCATGACAGCTGTGGGATTGGATTTGTTGCCCACATAAAGGGCGAACCTTCGCACGACATCATTGCCAGGGGTTTGGATGTTCTCAGGAACATGGATCACAGGGGGGCGATCAATGCAGACAATTCATCAGGTGACGGAGCCGGAATATTGATGCAAATTCCACACGAATTTATTGTTGATGTTTTAAAGATAAAGGTGGGTGAACCCGGGAAATACGGTACCGGCCTGATTTTTCTTCCACGTGACGAAAAAGAAGCATCTGTCTGTCTTGACGTGCTTTCTCAAACTATTGAAGCAGAAGGTCTTAGCCTGGCAGGTTATAGGGATGTTCCAGTCGACAGCACAGTTCCGGGTGAGATCGCCAGGACCAATGAACCAGTAATAAAGCAGGTTTTTGTCAGGGCATCACTTGAGAAGGACGTTCTGGAGCGTAAGTTATACCTGATACGTAAGGTTGTTGAAAAGGAGATCAGGAATTCGAAACTAAGTAGCAGGGATCAGTTTTATATGCCCAGCTTGTCAGCAAAGGTAATTGTTTACAAGGGTATGTTAACCCCGGGCCAGTTACGCAACTATTATGCTGACCTGAACAACGGGAAGTTTAAAAGTGCTATTGCTTTGGTGCATTCAAGGTTTAGTACAAATACATTTCCGTCATGGGACCTGGCCCAGCCGTTCCGGATCATTGCTCATAACGGAGAGATTAATACCATTAAAGGCAACAGGTTGTGGATGCAGGCACGTGAAGCATTGATGAAATCAGATGTTTTTGGGGAAGATCTCAGTAAGTTACTTCCGGTAATTGAACCCGGTAAATCTGATTCCGCTTCATTTGACAATGTACTTGAATTTCTCTATATGGCAGGACGTACATTGCCACATGCACTATGCATGATGATTCCCGAATCATTTAACGAAAAGAACCCTATCCCCGGAAGCCTGAAAGCTTTTTATGAATATCATTCAACAATAATGGAGCCCTGGGATGGCCCGGCATCAATGTTATTTTCTGACGGACGATACATAGGGGGCACTCTTGACCGCAACGGATTACGGCCCTCGAGATATGTAATTACGAAAAATGACCTTATTGTTATGGGGTCTGAGATTGGAGTTCAGACATTTGCTCCTGATGAGATAAAATTTAAGGGACGGTTGCGTCCGGGGAAAATTCTGCTTGTAGATACTCAACTGGGGATTATTATACCTGATGAGGAGGTGAAAGATCAGTTGAGCCACAGAAATCCATATCTTATGTGGCTGAAGGAAAACAGGTTAATGATGGATGACATCAATGTAAAACATCGTGTTCCATCGAATATTGATAATTTCAGCCTATATGCAAAAGCCTTCGGATACACCAGGGAGGATATTTTTGAAATAATAAGTTATATGAGTGAAAAGGGAGTGGAACCAATAAGTTCGATGGGCAATGATGTTCCGCTGGCTCTGTTTTCTGACAGACCGAAGAGGCTGTTTGACTATTTCAAGCAGATGTTTGCCCAGGTTACTAATCCTGCCATTGATCCTATCCGTGAGGGTTTGGTGATGGCGCTTGCTAATTATATTGGGAAACTGCATTCAAATATTCTGGTAGAATCGCCGGAACACTGTAAACTGATTAAGTTCCGGAGTCCGATAATAACCAATACCGACCTTGGTAAGATAAAGGATCTGAAGGATGAGATGTTTTCTCATCAGGTTATACGAATGGTTTTCCCGGTAAGTGGAGGTCCCGAAGGATTTGAAAAAGCTCTGCAGTTAATATTGTCTGAGGCAGAAAAAGCCGTTGATAACAGGAAAAATTATATAATTCTGAGCGACAGGGATATAAATAAAGACGAGGCTGCTATTCCTTCACTGCTGGCTGTTTCTGCGGTTCATCACCATCTCATTAAAAAGCAAAAGAGAATGCAGGTAGGTATAATAGTTGAGACCGGCGAGCCTCGGGAAGTTCACCATTTTGCTCTGCTTCTTGGATACGGAGCAAGTGTGATTAATCCTTACATGGCATTTGCGGCTATTGATTACCTCATAAGAGAAGGCAGAATCAGATTGGAATACAGGGAGGCCAGGAAAAATTACATTAAGTCGATCGACAAAGGGATTCTCAAGGTGATTTCCAAAATGGGTATTTCCACCCTTAGAAGTTATCACGGAGCCCGGATATTTGAGGCGGTTGGATTAAGAAAAGAGCTGATTGATAAATATTTTGAGGGGTCTGTTTCCAGGATAGGAGGTATTGGATTGAATGAGATTTTTTATGAAACTGCAGCCTGTCACAACTTTGCTTTGAGCGGCAGGATAAACGGAGAACCTCTTCATTTTAAAACAGCGGAGATTTACT
>JAAYJR010000513.1 GCA_012522835.1 Bacteroidales bacterium | reverse complement strand
TTTATGATATTGATACCCGTAAGCTTTGGGGCGGTCCTGCTTTACGAATAGACGGACAATTTGCCGGTAAGGCCTCTTTTCAGACAAATTCGAGCAAGGACCTGTTTCTTCAGGGAGATTTCGGCTTAATAAGGAATGAAGACCGTATCACCAGGTCGGATGAGTATTCATTTACAGTGAAGTGGCAGCCGGGGAATAGATTCAATATTTCAACAATTAATTCTTATCATAAAGAAACAGACAATAATCAGTACGTTATTAATACTCTTGTTAATAATAAAAAAGAATATATAGTTGGCAAAGTTGACCGTCAAACCATCTCATTTACTTTCAGGGCAGAGTTGTATGTTACGCCTGAACTCTCATTTCAGTATTACGGAAATCCGTATGCTTCAGTCGGGAAGTACAGTAATTTCCGGAAGGTTCATGATGCTGTATCAAAGGATATTGACAGACGTTTTGCTCCTTTGGAAATTGTCAGCCTCAACGGAGAGGAGTTTTTAACAGATGAGCATCAAAATCATTTATTAAGTCTGAATGATCACAATCCCGATTTCAATTTTCAGGAATTCAGGTCAAACTTTGTAGCACGATGGGAATATAAGACCGGGTCAGTGATCTATCTGGTCTGGACAAATACACGCTCGCATTACGAGAATATGTATGAGCCTTCTGTCATTGATAGTTTCAGCGGCATTTCAAAAGTGTCTGCCAGTAATGCATTAATGGTTAAGGCCAGCTATTGGTTTTCTTTATGATCTTCCAATCAGGGGTACCGGTGAATTTGTAAAAATTAGATTAAACCTCAATAAAAACAGTTCAACTGTTTGATGAAATTGAATTGAAGGGATATATTTGCAGGATTTGTAATTTAAACTTGAAGCCTTATCAAATTTGCTTATGACAGATCATTTTTATTATTCCCTGATAGATGCAATAATAAATATTTCGTCTGAAATAAAGTGACAGGCTCAATCCTAAAATTAACTAATTGATTATGAGATTTATAATTATTATTTTATTATTGGTTGCATCAGTAGCCGGGGCACAGGACTTGCGGGTCTTTCCACCTGATTCAGTTGAAAAAAGAGTGATAGACGCAGTGGAGATTACCAGGAATTTAAAAATTGACGGGGTTTTGGATGAACCTGAGTGGAGCATGGCAAAACCTTCACCCCACTTTACACAAGTAACACCTGTTCAGGGAGGTCCGGCCAATTTCAATACTTCGATAAAAGTTCTTTATAATGATAATTTCCTTTATGTGGGAATAATCTGTTCTGATTCTTTAGGGAAGAAAGCGCTCAGGGCAACAGATCTCAGACGTGACTTTGACCATATGGAGCATGACCTCGTAAACCTGGGGTTTGATTGTTTTAATGATAAAAGAAATGCAATGACCTTTGTTGTCAATCCTTATGGGGCGCAAAGAGATTATCTGGCTTTTGATGCTATGTATTACGATATTGACTGGGATGGTTTGTGGCGTACAAATGCCACAAGGAACGACAGCAGCTGGATTTCTGAGGTTGCCATACCCTGGAAAACCTTACGTTATCCTAAAACTGATGATTCAATACAGAACTGGGGATTTCAGGTATACCGTAACCGCAGGATGACCAATGAGATTTCGGGATTTTCACCCTTTCCGTTGACTTATAGTGCTTCAAGGATGGATTATGCAGGGAAATTAAATAACCTGAAACCACCACCACCAAAAACAAATATTAGCATTCAGCCCTATGCACTTGCCTCTTACGATGGATATGACGGGTCAGACCCTTCAAGGCCCAAAGAGGAAAATTCGTTAAAAGCCGGGGGAGAGCTTAAGTGGGTTATAAATCCTAATAATGTGCTTGATCTGACTTATAACACTGATTTTGCCCAGGCTGATGTAGACCGAAAAGTTAATAACACAACAAGGTTTAACGTTTTTTATCCGGAGCGCAGGCAATTTTTTCTGGAGAATGCCTCACTTTTCGGAATTAATGTTAATCTCGGATATGTGAGAAGTGCGGGAAGAACCGGGGGGCCTATGCAGATGCAGCCTTTTTTCAGCAGAAGAATCGGGTTGAATGATAATGGGGAACCTATCCCTATTGTCGCGGGTGGCAGGTTCGTGCACAGATCCGATAAGCATAATTACGGCGCCATTCTGATCAGGCAGCAGGGTGACAGCATAACCTCCCACACAAATTTTTTTGTAGGAAGATTTTCAGAAAATCTGGGTAAACAGAACAGGATCGGAGGCTTGTTAACAGTTAAAAATCAACCTGAAGGTTCTAATATTACAGGGACTACCGACATGTTTTTCCGTTTTAACGGTGTGCACTCTCTGATCAGTATGGTTAGTTATTCAGGTTCTACAAACTCTGGTAAACAAGGTGTTTCTGGTGTAGCACAATATAATTATGCTACCAATAACTGGAAATTATGGTGGACAGAGTCTGTTGTGACAAGGGATTTCAATCCCGAGATGGGATTTGTCTCCCGCAGTAATGTTATTGGGACAACTCCCGGAATAATATATTATTACAGGGGAGATAAATTACCTTTAAAAAAATGGATACGGTCGTTCGACCCAGGTATAGATGCGCAGATCTTTCACGAAGCCTCAACAGGAAAATTAATTGAAAGGCAGTTGATATTCTATCCGATATATTTTGATTTTCACAATGCCGGATATCTTGGCTATGGTTTGAACGACATTTTTCAGCATCTTCCGGAAACATTTTCACCCCTGGGCGTTCCGATTGAAGCAGGGGATTATAAATATGTGCAGCACACCATTGTCGCCAGTTCTGACCCTGCAGATAAATTTAAAATATTTGGTTCCGTAAACTGGGGTGACTATTTTGACGGCCGGCTGACTACCGGTGATATTAATGCCTTTTATGCCCCAATACCCCACATTTCGCTGGGTGGACAGTTTAACAGGAATACTTTTAATGATGTCGGGATGGAAAACATCAGCAAGACTGTAGACCTTTATAGTATTGAAGCCCGGTTAGCCCTTAATGCCAGGATTCAGTTAAGCTCTTTTATTCAGAAAAATTCTGAAAATGATCTTTATAACCTGAATGCCCGTTTTTCATGGGAATATCAGCCGTTGTCGTTTATCTATATTGTATTTAACAGGAATCAATACAATAATGCCTTGCAACAGAGGCAAAGAGAAGACCAGTTGATTACAAAGGTAAGTTTTTTGAAACAGTTTTAAAAGATCGCCTATTTTAGCTCCGGTTTTACATTTCCATATTCCCAGGGATTGCCGCTAAATTCCGGAGCCGGTTTAAAATCAGGTATTATGCCGGGCTTCATGTTGTTTACCAAACTGACACCAGCTTCTGTTATCTTATTGCCTGCATC
>JAAYJR010000249.1 GCA_012522835.1 Bacteroidales bacterium | reverse complement strand
TTATATACAAATGAAGATATTAGTATGTCTCTGACATGTTCCGGATACAACTACCAAAGTCAAATTTGTTGATGGTAAAGCTCTTGATAAAAACGGAGTTCAGTGGATCATAAATCCATGGGATGAATTTGCACTGACAAGGGCAATAGAGTTAAAAGAAGATGCCGGGAATCCGGTTAATTCAGTGACAGTAATAACTGTTGGGGGAAAAGATACAGAACCGACTATTCGTAAAGCTCTTGCAATTGGGGCAGATGAAGCTATACGCATTGATGCTGAACCGTCAGATTCCTGGTTTGTGGCTGCTCAAATTGCTGAAGCAGTTAAAGATAAAGAGTTTGATATTATTCTTGCAGGAACAGACTCAAGCGATTATAATGGTTCAATGACAGGGGGAATGTTAGCAGAATTTCTTGGTATAAGTTCAGCATCAGCTGTTTCCGGGCTTGTTATTAATGGGAATGATATTGAGATTACACGTGATATTGATGGTGGCAGTGAGAAATTATCCATCGAATGCCCGTTTGTTGCCGTTGTTCATAAAGGCATCGCAAAAGAGGTCCGCATTGCTGCTATGCGCGGAATCATGATGGCTCGTAAAAAGGCGCTTAATGTAATTACTCCTGTTTCTGTTGAGCCTCTTACTGAATTTGAATCTTTTGAACTGCCAAAACCGAAACCACCCTGCAGAATGGTGGATGCCGGGAATGTTGCCGAATTGGTCGATTTACTTCAAAATGAGGCTAAAGTACTTTAATATTAAATAAAATTTCAGGATATGTCAGTTTTAGTTTATACTGAGAATTGGGACGGACAATTTAAAAAGTCGTCATTTGAATTGGTATCTTATGCTGCCGGAATTGCTGGTATGCTGGAGACTTCCCTTACTGTTGTTTCGATTGGTGAAGTCGATGATGATGAGTTAAAGAAGCTTGGAGATTACGGGGCAGATAAGATATTGAAGGTTGAAGACGAACACCTTAAATGGTTGGATAACAAGGTTTATGTTGATGTACTTGCCCGGGTGGCCGGATTGGAAAATGCCAAAGTTATAGTATTATCTCATAATAATACCGGGAAAGCTGTTGCTTCCGGGCTTTCAGTCAGGCTCAAAGCAGCGGCAGGGCCTGGCGTTATCTCTTTGCCTGTTTCCACAGATCCTTTTATTGTTACAAAAAAGGTGTTTTCAGGTAAAGCTTTTGGTCGTGTAATATTGAAAACAGATGTTAAGATTTTAACACTGTCTCAAAATTCTTTTGAGGCAGTCTTAAAAGAAAATAAATCAGAGATAGTTCCTTATGAAATTGATGTGCCGGAGCCGAAAACCATTGTAAAAGATGTCAGTAAGCAATCTGGTAAAATATTACTTACTGATGCAGAAATAGTTGTTTCAGGTGGCAGAGGAATGAAATCTCAGGATAATTGGGGTATAATTGAGGAGTTAGCCGGACTGATGGGGGCGGCAACTGCCTGCTCAAGGCCGGTTTCAGATGAGGGGTGGAGGCCTCATGATGAGCATACCGGACAGACGGGCAAAATAATTTCTCCCAATCTGTATATTGCTGCTGGTATTTCCGGCTCTATTCAGCATATGGCAGGGGTCAGTTCATCCCGTTGTATTGTGGCAATCAATACTGATCCTGATGCACCGGTATTTGAGTACGCTGACTATGGGATTGTCGGAGATGCCCTTAAAGTCCTTCCTGACCTGACAGAGGCTGTAAAAAAGATAAAAAACAGATAGCCTGTGCTATTTTAGAAGAATAACATTCGTTATTTTTAAAAATGCATGTGTTAATATATTTACTTATGATAAAACAGACTGCTTTTGCTATTGTATTGATTATTACCCTTACCGTTTTCGCTATAACTGTAAGGAAACTGGTCAAACTTTTTAAGCTTACAAAGCCTGCATTTCCGGTCAGGGATATCGGCAGGAGGATAATTATTACGCTGAAAGTAGCCTTCCTGCAAACAAAGATATTGCGAAAGCCTGTTGTAGGAATGATGCATGCACTGGTTTGGTGGGGTTTTCTGGTAATATTGGCCGGCAGTTTAGAGATGGTTATTGATGGTCTTGCCGGAACTGAAAGAGTCTTGAAGTTTCTGGGTGTCGTCTATGACATTATTATTGCTTCCGGTGATATTTTTGCCTTGTTGATTGCAGTATTAATCTGTGCATTTCTTGTACGCAGATTATTTATGAATATCAGGCGTTTTACAGGAGTGGAGATGAAGCATAAATTTCATGTGGATGCAACTATTGCCCTTTCGCTGATCCTTTTTTTGATGATCACCCTACTGGGCATGAACACTTTTTATATACTTTATGCAGAATCTGAAGGGTCTGTGATTGCCGGGACATATCCTGTGAGCAGTTATTTTTCGGGAATATTTGAAGGTACTTCAGCCGGTTCATCACATC
This sequence comes from Bacteroidales bacterium, assembly GCA_012522835.1. GTDB lineage: Bacteria > Bacteroidota > Bacteroidia > Bacteroidales > Prolixibacteraceae > JAAYJR01. The sequence continues at coordinate 22,957 of JAAYJR010000249.1, read as the reverse complement.
TGTGGCATGAAGTGAACTGGTGGGGACATATACTGGGAATATTCTTTTTTGCTAATTATCTGCCTTATTCAAAACATTTTCATGTATTTATGTCAGTTCCTAATGTTTTTCTCAGCAATCTTGCTCCTGTCGGGAAGATGACTCTTATGGAAAATGTTACTAAAGAGGTCAGGATAATGATGAACCCGGAGGCTGAATATAGTGAAACTGGTGAGGAAGGGGAGGCAGTTCCGGAACGTTTTGGAATTTTGGACATTGAAGATATTACCTGGAAAAATTATCTCGATTCGCTGGCATGTACCCAGTGTGGCCGGTGTACATCGGTATGTCCTGCAAATCTTACCGGCAAGTTGTTGTCGCCCAGGAAAATAGTTATGAATGTGAGAGAACGGATGAGTGTGAAGGGTAACGGGATGATAAAAAATGGCAGCGACTGGAATGACGGTAAAGCCCTGCTGGGAGATTATATTACAGCTGAAGAACTATGGGCATGTACTACTTGTAACGCATGTGTACAGGAGTGCCCGATAAATATTAATCAACCGGCAGTTATTCTGGATATGAGACGTTATATTGTTATGGAACAGTCAGCTGCCCCGGGTGAACTGAATCAAATATTTTCAAATTTGGAAAATAATGGAGCACCCTGGCAGTTTTCACAGGAAGACAGGATGATGTGGGCTGAGGATTTGTATATAAATAAACCGGCAGGATAATAGAATTTTTATGGAAAAAGTCAGAAAAAAAGTAATTGTACCTGTTATGGCAGATCTGGCTGCCAAAGGGGAAAAGCCCGAATACCTGTTTTGGGTGGGTAGCGCCGGTGCTTTCGATGACCGGTATAAAAAAGTGACCAGGGCTTTTATAAAAATCCTTGAATATCTGGAAGTTGACTACGCAGTTCTTGGAACAGAGGAGTCCTCGAGTGGTGATGTTGCCCGAAGGGCTGGTAATGAGATGCTTTTTCAGATGCAGGCTTTGATGAATATTGAGCTGATGAATAGTTATGAGGTAAAGAAGATTATTACCTGTGATCCTCATGTATATAATTCATTTAAAAATGAATATCCGGACCTGGGAGCTGACTTTTCAGTCATCCACCATTCCCGGTTTCTGGCACAGATGATTGAAGAGGGAAAATTGAATCCCGGAACCGAAATTTTTAAAGGGAAGGGAATAACTTACCATGACCCCTGTTACCTTGGGCGTGCTAATAGTGAATATGAGGCTCCGCGAAAGGTGATCAGGAGTGTTTCTTCGGGGATCACCGAGATGAAAAGAAACAGAAGCTTTGCCCTTTGTTGCGGCGCAGGAGGAGGACAAATGTTTAAGGAGGCAGAAAAGGGAGACAAAGAGGTGTTCATTGAACGAACTGAAGATGTCCTGGAAACAGGCGCAGATATTGTGGCAACTGCCTGTCCCTATTGTATGGTGATGATCACCGACGGATTGAAATATAAAAACAGACATGAGGATATTAAAAATTATGACATTGCCGAATTGGTAGCTATGTCGCTTGATTTATAAATATAACCGGAAAATTGAAAAATAATGAAAAATAAAAAGTATGTATTGGGCGGAGAGTTTATGGTGAGTGACCTTGAGGCCAAAGAGATATTTATCCCTGAAGATTTTGATGAGGAACAAATTATGATAGCTGAAACATGCCGTGATTTTATTGAAACGGAAGTGATGCCTAACCTTGACAGGATTGATGGACAGGAGGACGGTATTGCAAGAAAGCTGCTGGACAAAGCAGGAGAACTAGGATTACTGGGAATATCCGTTCCTGAAGAATTCGATGGTTTCGGGCAATCATTTGTTACATCCATGCTTACCAGTGAAGTGATGGGATCAGCATACTCATTTGCCGTTACCTATTCGTGCCATACAGGCATTGGTTCCATGCCCATATTGTACTTCGGTGATGATCAGCAGAAACAAAAGTATCTTCCCAAACTGGTTTCAGGCGAGTGGGCAGGAGCTTACTGTCTTACTGAACCCGGGGCAGGGTCAGATGCCAATTCCGGTAAAACAAGAGCCACATTATCAGAAGATGGTAAGTACTATCTTTTGAACGGACAAAAAATGTGGATAACAAATGCAGGTTTTGCAGATGTTTTTACTGTCTTTGCAAAAATTGATAACGACAGGGTTCACAGCGCTTTTATAGTTGAACGGACATTTCCCGGGATAAAATTTAATCCTGAGGAGAAGAAAATGGGTATAAAAGGATCATCTACGAGGCAGATCTTTTTTGAAGATTGTAAAGTACCTGTGGAAAATCTTTTGTGGGGCAGGGGAAAAGGTTTCCGTATTGCCCTGGATATTCTGCACATGGGGCGTATAAAACTTGGTGGTAATGTTATCGGGGCAGCAAAAATGGCTATTGACCAGTCTGTTAAATATGCTAATGAAAGAAAACAATTCGGACAGTTGATATCATCATTCGGACTGATAAAGCATAAACTGGCACAGCAGGTAATCAAAACCTTTACCAACGAATCAGCTGTCTACCGGGCAAGCCGTAATGTAGATGAGTTTATTGAGGCACATCTGGATACAATGACAAAAGAGGAGGCAATTGTCAAAGCTTTTGAAGAGTATGCCATCGAAGCTGCTATTCTTAAAGTATATGGTTCAGAAGCTCTTGATTATATTGTGGATGAAGGAGTACAGATACACGGAGGTATGGGCTATTCTTCCGAGATGTCAATCGAAAGGGGATATCGCGATTCACGTATTAACAGGATCTTCGAAGGCACAAATGAAATTAACAGGCTTGTTACTATTGATACTCTTCATAAGAGAGGGGCAAAAAAGGATTTCGCTCTTTATGAACAGGGAGAAGAGGTGATTAAAAGCCTTGAAAATATTCCAGAATGCTCTTGCTGCGCGGAAGATTATTATGAAAATAGAAAGGAAGCTGTCGGAGGATTCAAAAAAGTCGGATTAATGTTGATGAAAGCAGTGTCTGATATCTTTGGCCGTCAGATGATCAATGAGCAGGAGATACTTAATAATATTTCAGATATTATCATGAATACTTATGTTGCTGAATCATCCCTGCTGAGAGTTCAGAAAAAAGATGAAGCAGGTGAAGATGTTGCTCTTTATAAGGATATAATAAATGTATTTATTTATGATACGGCAGCCTGCATTCGCAAAGAGGCAACAGATGCGATAAATGCAATTTTTGAAGGAGATAAACAGAAAATATTTGAAAGGGGAGTTGAAAGTTTTACTTGTGTCAAACCTGTAAATGTTAAAGAGGCTCGCCGCCGGATTGCAGATAAACTGATAGAAGAGAATAAATATTGTTTTTAAAGCATTGGTTTTGAAGTTTTTACACTGACAGTGAAATGTCAGGGTCATTTTATACCGTCACAGGCCTTAATCCATTACCTGATATGGATTATCGCCTTTTGATTGTGATTGAAAGATATTTATCTGTTTAAAAAAATTCATAATCAGATATATTCGTTCCATTATTAATTTTAATGTCAAAGCATTGTAAATTAATCACCTCTTTACATACCAGTGACATTAGTTTCTTACTTTTGTCCCCCAATTCAGAAAACAATGACAGAAATCAGGAATATAGCAATAATTGCACATGTTGACCACGGTAAGACAACTTTGGTGGATCGTATTTTATATCAGGCGAAGCTGTTCAGGGAAAACCAGAACATGGGAGATCTTATTCTCGACAGTAATGAACTTGAACGGGAACGCGGGATCACCATTTTATCTAAAAATGTTGCAGTAAGGTACAATGGAACAAAGATCAATATAATTGATACACCCGGGCACTCCGATTTTGGAGGTGAGGTGGAGAGAGTCTTGAATATGGCTGACGGGGTACTTCTGATTGTTGATGCTTTTGAGGGGCCTATGCCTCAAACAAGGTTTGTATTGCAAAAGGCAATTGAACTGGGGCTTAAACCTATTGTTGTTATCAATAAAGTTGACAAGCCTAACTGTACTCCTGATATTGCCCATGAAAAGGTGTTTGACCTGATGTTTTCCCTGGAGGCCTCAGAAGAGCAGCTTGATTTTCCTACGGTTTACGGCTCTGCTAAGGCAGGATGGATGGGATCCGACTGGAAAACCGAAACCATTGACATAAGTTATCTTCTTGATTCCATACTCACACATATACCCCCTTCAGGATACAGGGATGGAAGCCTGCAGATGAGAATTACATCGCTGGATTATTCCTCCTATACAGGAAGAATCGCAATCGGTAAGGTAACCCGTGGCAGTTTGATCCCCGGGTCTGTTGTTTCGCTTGTAAAGCGTGATGGAAGCATAGCAAAAGTTACAGCTAAGGAGGTATTCCTTTTTGAAGGACTGGGAAAAGAGAAGACAAAGAAACCTGTCCCTTCAGGCGAAATTTGTGCCGTTGTGGGCCTCGAAGGATTTGACATCGGAGATACTCTAGCCGATTACCTTGAGCCCGAAGGACTTGAACCAATAAGGGTTGATGAACCTACAATGAGTATGTTGTTTGTCTCCAATACATCTCCGTTTTTTGGCAGGGACGGGAAATTTGTAACATCCAGGCAGTTGCGTGACCGCCTGTATAAGGAGACTGAAAAAAACCTGGCACTGCGGGTTGAAGATACCGACTCTGCTGATTCATTTATGGTTTATGGCAGGGGAATACTGCATCTTTCCATTCTGGTAGAGACAATGCGTCGCGAAGGATACGAAATGCAGCTTGGACAGCCCAGGGTTATAATAAAAGAGATAGATGGTATTAAACTCGAACCTGTGGAATTTCTGACTGTGCAGGTACCTGAACAATTTTCAGGCAAGGCAATTGAACTGGTTACCCGGAGAAAAGGAGAAATATTAAATATAGATATTAACAATGATAGGGCCCAGCTTGAATTTTCTATACCTTCCAGGGGAATCATAGGGCTTAGAAATCAGATGCTTACAGCGACAGAGGGAGAAGCAGTTATGGCACATCGTTTCAAAGGGTATGAACCATGGAAAGGCAGTCTGGGCATAACCCGCAACGGAGCGCTTATTTCGCTTGAGACAGGCACGGCCATTGCATATTCGATAGATAAGATGCAGGACAGAGGACGTTTTTTTATCAATCCGGGTGAAGAGATTTATGCCGGACAGGTAATTGGGGAAAATACAAGGCAGGATGACCTGACTATTAATGTGATACGTACCAAAAAACTAACTAATATGCGGGCTTCCGGCGCAGACGACAAAGCAGTTATTACCCCTGCAATTAAATTTTCGCTTGAGGAAGCTATGGAATATATCCGTGATGATGAATACCTCGAAGTTACCCCGGCCAGCATGAGAATACGAAAGATACTGCTCAACGAACATGATAGAAAAAGACAGGCAAAAGTAGTGGAAAACTGATCTTGTAAATGTTAAACATATGTTACTATTTAGACATGTGATAAATTGATGTAATGTTTTGTAAATATCACCAATAGGTTATATTTTCGGCGTTACATTAATTTATCGGGAAAATGATCAGAAATACAATCAGTTTAATTCTGTTTTTGCTTTTTACCTGCTCAATCCTGAGTGCCCAGGTACCCACAAAATGGCGCGGCCCTAATGGCAACGGAGTCTATGAGGAGACCGGACTGTTAAAAAAATGGCCTGAATCAGGGCCTGAAATCATCTGGCATTACGAAGGACTGGGTGAAGGCCATTCCTCTCCGGCTTTTGCAAACGGGATGATATATTTGTCGGGCATGATTGATGGTGAAGGGTATATTTTCGTTTTGAACCCCCAGGGAAAACTTGAATGGAAAGCTTCTTACGGTCCGGAATTTGTTGAAAGTTATCCGGGTTCCCGGTCAACTCCGGTAATTGCAGGTGACCTGCTTTACATATATTCAGGAAGCGGTGTGTTAACCTGTATGGATGCAAATGACGGCAGTATAAAATGGAGTAGAGACTCGTTTAAAGACTTTGACGGTAAAAATATTACCTGGGGAGTTACTGAAACTGTTGTGATTGATGGAGAGACAGTGTTTCTGACACCCGGAGGAAAGAAAAACAATGTTGTCGCGCTTAACCGGTTTAACGGGGAACTTATCTGGACATCTCCGGGCGTCGGGGAACTTTCAGCATATTGCACTCCGTTATTAGTGGATTTGCCTGCAAGGAAACTGTTGGTAACTATGACAGCAGATCACATTATCGGCATTGATGCTTCAGACGGAAAATTGTTGTGGTCTTATCCACAGACAAACAGATGGAACGTTCATGCCAATACCCCGGTTTTTTATGACGGTGACCTTTTTTGTTTCAGCGGTTACGGACAGGGTGGTGTTAAGCTGGATTTAAGCAGTGATGGCAGCTCTGTTAAAAAAGTATGGACTAACAAGAACCTGGACAGCCGTATCGGCGGGATTGTTGTAATCGACGGATACCTTTACGGCTCAGGTGATAACAGCCGGGAATGGCGCTGTGTCGATTGGGTGACCGGCGATGAAAAGTATGCTGCAACAGATATAGGTAAAGGTGTTGTTATTTATGCAGATGGTTTGCTTTATTGTTACAGCGACCGTGGTGAACTGGCTCTTGCTGAAGCATCTCCCGAGGGGTTTAATATTTTGGGAAGTACACGTGTAATCCTTGGAACAGGCCAGCACTGGTCTCATCCTGTGATTCATAATAAAAGTCTTTTCCTGAGACATGGGAATGTATTAATTGCATATAAAATATAGATAATTAAATTTTTTTCAATGTTCAATTATAATCTGATTAGTATGAGATATTTAACTGTTGTATTTGTTTTTTTGCTGGCATTTCATGAATTGTATTCACAGCCGGTACAATGGCGTGGTCCCCTTCGTGACGGTCAGTTCCCGGAAACAGGACTAATGCAGTCATGGCCTGAAAACGGACCTGAACTCATTCTGGAAGTGAATAAAATAGGTAAAGGCTGGTCATCTCCGGTTCTTGCCGGAGATTATATTTATACAACAGGAATGATAGATACTCTCGATTATCTGACATCAGTTGATTTGAATGGCAATATCAGGTGGCAGGTATCTTACGGACGTTCCTGGACCAAATCATATCCCGATACCCGTTGCACTCCGCTGGTGGAGGAAAACCGTATTTATGTGCAGAGCGGTACCGGGCGTGTTGTTTGCATTGATGCAGAAACTGGAAAAGAGATTTGGGCAGTTAATGTTGACGAAGAGTATGAAGGACAATACCATTCATGGGGTAATTCAGAAACCCCGTTGATAGTTGATGATAAAGTAATATGTTCCCCGGGAGGGAAGAAAACCAGTGTTATAGCTCTAAATAAGATGACCGGTGAACCGGTTTGGCAAACCGAATCACTCGAAGGGCCAAGAGCTTATGCGTCAGCTGCAATTTATGAATATAAAGATTTCCGGTATATTATTGCAGTTATAGGGACACATGTTATGGCAATAATTCCTGAAACAGGGAAGATAGCCTGGCATTATAAATATTTTAATCCGGAACTGGCTGGCGGAGATGGTCTCATATGGGCAAATACTCCCCTATTTAAGGATGACGAGATTTTTCTTTCAATGGGTTACGATTACTATGCCGTTATGCTTAAAATGGATTCAACAGGCACTTAAGTATCTGAAAAATTTATTGATCATACACTTGATAATCATATTGGCGGACTGGTTTATCATGATGGCTACATTTACGGCTCCAACTGGTTTAATAACAAACAGGGCAACTGGGTATGCATGGCATGGGATACCGGTGAGATAAAATATGTCACTCCTTGGGATACCAAAGGATCTGTAGTTATGGCAGACGGGCTCATATATGCCTATAATGAAAGAGGGAATGCAGGCTTGATAAAGCCTTCGCCTGACGGATTTGAACTTATCAGTGAGTTCAAGATCACAAAAGGAGCCGGTCCCCACTGGGCGCACCCTTTTATAAAGGACGGAAAACTTTTTATGAGGCACGGCGATGTTTTGATGGTTTACGATATAAAAGCAAGATAATTTCATTAGCGTGAAAATTTTATCTGTAATACTTTTTATTATTCTGACTTTACCTCTGTCCTCACAGAATATTGTTGAGTTCAGAGGTAAAAACAGGTCAGGCCGTTACGAGGAAAAGGGACTGCTTAAGGAGTGGCCGGTAGCCGGCCCGGAACTGATATTAAAAATTGAAGGTTTTGGTAAAGGATACTCCCAGCCTGTTTTTGCCGAAGGTAAAATATTTGTTACCGGCCAAAAGTATGACACAGTTGATGTCCTTTCTGCATATGATCTTAACGGGACTCTTCTTTGGGAAACTGCTTATGGGAGGTCGTGGACTCGATCATATTCAGAAACCCGCAGTACCCCGACTAATGAGGATAACAGAATATATGTTTCCAGCGGTATCGGACAGTTGAACTGTATTAATGCAACTACCGGGGAGATAATATGGAATGTAGATGTTATCAGTGAATACGGGGGTACCATTCATCAGCACGGAGATGCAGAGTGTCCCCTAATAGTTGGTGAACTTGTGGTATTTACTACCGGGGGAGATGAAAACACTTTAGTCGCATTCAACAAACATAGCGGTTCCCCGGTTTGGAAAACCAGGAGTCTTGGTGGTGCTAAATCATATGCATCGCCGGTTTTAGCTGAGTTTGAAGGTAAAAAGTTCATCCTGGTTCAAACCACCCGTAACCTGGTAGCCGCAGATCCTTCAGATGGACGGATATTATGGAGCTATGATCTTATACAATATCATATTGGCAGTCAGGGTAAAGGAGCAAATACCAATCCCGCACTGGTTTTTAATAATGAAGTATTTGTTACCAGTGGTTATGACCATCCGGCAACCCTGTTTTCAATAAAAGATGAAAATATGGCTGTTGAGCTGAAATGGAAAAATGAAACATTCAATACCCATATTGGTGGTGTTGTAATGGTTGAAGGCAATCTCTACGGATCTAACTGGCAGCATAATGCTTTGGGGAAATGGGTAAGCGTTAACTGTGAAACAGGTGAAACCAACTGGGAGGAAGAATGGTATAACAAAGGCTCAATAATTTTTGCTGACGGAATGCTTTATCTCTATGAAGAGAAGAGCGGTAATGTGGCATTGGTGAAACCTTCACCCGAAAGCCTTAAAATCATAAGTACCTTTAAGGTCAATGACGGAGAGGGTCCCCATTGGGCCCATCCGGCTATATATGATCAGAAATTATTCATCAGGCACGGCAGCGTACTGATGGTCTATAATTTGAAAAAATGAAATGGATAACAACAAATTATATAAACTCTCATTACTGATAATTACTGTTGCAGGTTTGTCTTTTATATTTTGGTGGCTGGGGAATGATCCTTCGTCCGGTTTGCGAATAAGAGTGGCAGGAGAAGATAACAGAGGAGCAGGGGGGATTTTGCAGGATGTAAATATCGGAGAAATATTCAATAATTATTCATCGGATTATGACTCTTTATCTGAATCATGGCCCCGGTTCAGGGGCAGTGACTTCGATAATATTTCAAAATCCCCTGTCAGGTTAATTGATAAATTCTCTTCTGAGGATCCCAGGATTATCTGGTCTGTTGAATTGGGAGAGGGACATTCAGGAGCTGCTATTTTTGAGGGATTGGTTTATATACTTGATTACGATGAAGAACAAAGGGCTGATCTGCTGCGATGCTTTTCCCTGACCGACGGCAGAGAGTTGTGGTCACGTGGATATAACCTGAATATAAAGCGTAACCACGGAATGTCGCGGACAATACCGGCGGTTACCGATGATTATATTTTAACAATTGGTCCGATGTGCCATGTAATGTGCCTCGACAGGGAAACCGGGGATCTGCGCTGGGGGCTTGATGTAGCCAGAGAGTATGAATCGGAGGTGCCCCTGTGGTATACAGGACAATGCCCTTTAATTGATGACGGAAAAGCGATCATTGCAACCGGCGGCAAAGCCCTTATGGTGGCAATTGATTGTGAAACCGGAGAGAAACTTTGGGAAACACCAAATCCTTCAGACTGGAAGATGTCACATTCGTCGGTTATGCCTTTTACGTACGGAGGCCGAAAAATGTATGTATACAGTGCGGCAGGAGCTTTGGTTGGTATAGCTGCCGATGGTGACGATGCCGGTAAGCTGTTATGGAGTACCACTGAATGGAACCACTCAGTAATTGCTCCCTCCCCGGTATGTATGCCTGACGGCAGAATTTTTATGACTGCGGGTTACGGAGCAGGCAGTATGATGGCCAGGCTTTCCGAAAATAATGGAGAATACAGCATTGAGGTTATTACAAAGTATCCACCCCGCGACGGATTAGCCTGTGAACAACAGACCCCGTTATACTGGAACGGACACCTTTTTGGAATTGTACCAAAAGATGGAGGTCCTGCACGCAACCAGTTGGTTTGTGTTCATCCTGATGATCCTCAAAAGCCTGTCTGGACCAGCGGGCCTGAAAACCGTTTCGGAATGGGACCGTTTTTTATTGCAGATAATAAGTTGTTTATTCTGGACGACGACGGGACTCTCACTATTGCTAAGCCGGATTTACAAAGATATATTCAATATGACCAGGTTAAAGTTGTTGAGGATGGCCATGATGCCTGGGCACCGTTTGCTATTGCAAATGGTTATCTGATGATGCGTGATGCCTCGACTATGGTTTGTCTGGATTTGAACAGATAATGAATTCCGTTTAAAAACATTATATTAGATAAATTTAAACAGATGAAGAACAAAGGAATTACAATATTCCTCATTGCACTGGCAGTAATAATAGTGATAATAATAGTAAATGAATATCTGTCAGACAAGCCCGATAAAGGTAAGCCCAATCCATATCAATACAGTGTGGAAGAGTTTAAAAAGATTGATCCTTCACTGATCAGATATAAAGAATCGGTAAATTTCAGGATAGGCTTTGACAATCCTGCTGCAATTGCAATATATAATGACACTATTTATGCTGCAGGTGATGATATTATAAAGATCATTGACCTGAAAGGAACTCTTTCCGGCCAGATAAACCTGCCGGTAAGTCCGCATACATTGAAGGTTTTTAATGACAAAATATTTTTTGCCGCCGGGAACCGGCTTTTTGTCTATAACATGTCTGATGAATCCACCAGTGAATGGGAACCGCTTGAAGAGTTATCATTTATAACTGCAATTGCTGCAAATGCTAATGATATATTTATTGCCGATGCCGGGAACCGCAGGGTTGTGAGATATTCCCCGGAAGGTCATTTGATCTCCGTTTTTGACGGTAAAGCAGAAGAGGGCGCACTTCACGGATTTATAATTCCCAGTGCTTATTTTGATATCGAGATCAATGATGAAGGTAAATTGTGGATTGTAAATCCGGGAATGCATTCTTTAGAAAATTATACTTTTGAAGGACAGTTACGTTCTCACTGGAAACATGCCAGTATGAAAACAGAGGGTTTCAGCGGTTGCTGTAATCCTGCATTTTTTACTTTTCTCAGTGACGGCCGTTTTGTTACCAGTGAAAAGGGTTTAGTCCGGATTAAGACATATAAAGTTTCAGGAGAATTTGAAGGAGTAGTTGCTGCTCCTGATAAATTTATTGAGGACGGACATGCCCCGGATATAGCGGCCGATAGTAAAAATAATATTTACGCAATGGATTTTGATAAAAAGGTGATAAGAGTTTTCAATCCGGTTGACTGAGAAGATCCATAAAACATCTGTTAACGAAATTACATATTAATGAAGCGAATAGAATTCATAAGGAGAGGAGGCAGGATACTTATCCTGGGAGCTATGGCTGCTGTTTCTGGGTGGCTTTTGACAAGGCCTGACAAAGACACCAACTGCTCCGTTTCACCTGCCTGTAAGCGGTGCAGCAAGTTTTCTGAATGTGAATTGCCTAAGGCAGAAAAGAAGTGATGAGCTATGGAAAGCAAAAGTAAATCAAAGAACAGAAGAGAGTTTATACAGAGTGGTGTACGCCTGTCGTTAGCCCTTGCTCTGGGTAGTGTAAGCGGCCTGGCTTTGAGCAGGTCAATAAAGGATGACTATGTCTGGCAGATCGATCCATTCGAGTGTACCCAGTGCGGCCGCTGTGCAACCGACTGTGTAATGACACCTTCGGCAGTCAAGTGTGTGCATGCATATGACCTTTGCGGGTATTGTGATCTTTGCGGGGGTTATTTTAAACCCGATGCAAATGAGTTAACAACAGCTGCAGAGAATCAGCTTTGCCCAACGGCGGCTATAGAAAGAAAATTTATTGAAGAGCCCTATTTTGAATATATAATAAATGAAGATTTATGTATTGGTTGTGCAAAATGTGTTAAAGGGTGTACCTCATTTGGTAACGGTTCACTTCACCTGCAAATAATTCATGATATCTGCCTTAACTGTAATGATTGTTCTATTGCAAGAGTATGCCCTTCTGATGCAATAAAGAGGGTAAAAGCAACTGAGGCTTACAATATTAAAGGAGATTTTACTGAAAACCCTGAATCATAACTCAATGAAGAGAAAACTATTATATATTTTTTTAACGTTCATATTTTGCATCACTGCACTGACATCATATTCACAACAGCAGAGATTTCCCAAACCTGAATTTAGTAGCGGATATGAACAACCTGATGTTGTGACGCCTGAACCCCGTTCCGGTGGATTTGAATATCTTGATGTTGCTGTGCTACTGGTTGTGCTTTCGCTGGCTGCCTGGTTTGCGCTGAGGAAGCGTTCCCGGCAGGGTATTTTGTGGTTGTCGGTTTTTACACTTGTCTATTTTGGATTCTACAGAAACGGGTGCATCTGTTCTGTGGGTTCGTTCCAAAATATTACCCTCTCATTTTTTGATGCCGGGTATTCAGTGTCTATATCCACCCTTTTGTTTTTTCTTTTACCCCTTATCTTTGCACTCTTTTTTGGAAGGGTATTCTGTGCCGGGGCATGTCCGCTGGGTGCAATTCAGGACTTATTGATTGTTAAACCGCTGAGCCTTCCAAAATGGCTTAACAAGACTTTGGGATTGATCCCTTATATATATCTGGCACTTGCTGTTCTTTTTGCTGCAACCGGAACAGATTTTATTGTCTGTCGTTATGATCCTTTTGTCGGAATTTTCCGGATGGATGCTAAATTTCATATGATAGTACTGGGGATAAGCTTTTTACTGATGGGTATGTTTGTTGCCCGTCCCTATTGTCGATTTCTATGCCCTTACGGGGTTTTACTCAGTTGGATGTCCCGTTTTTCCAAATGGCATCTTACCATAACCCCTTCCCTGTGCATAAAGTGTAAATTATGTACAACCTCCTGTCCGTTTGATGCTATCGACTTTCCTGTTAATGAAAAAGAGATTGTACAATCAGGACCAGGCACTAAAAAGTTCATTGTCTATGCAATGCTTATCCCACTTTGGATTGTTGCGGGTGCATTTGTGGGGGAACGGTCACATTTATACCTGTCAAGGGCTAATCAAAATGTTTATCTTGCTGAATTGCTGATATCTGACCCTGAGATAAAAAATGATCCCGATAACATTGACGTTCAGACATTTCTGGAGTCAGGGAAGACAATGGAGACCCTGGTGGAAGAGGCAGAGGTTATGAGGGGACAGTTTAAGACGGGAAGCATGATAGCCGGGGGATTCATCGGACTGGTAATTGGATTGACATTAATTAATACAACCGTCTTCAGAAAGAGGCAGGATTATGTGCCGCACAGGGGTAATTGCCTGAGTTGCGGACGCTGTATGGATTATTGTCCGGTTGAAAAATAAAATAAAAATCAAATGAGTGACAAGGATAAAATAAAATTTGCACAAAAGGTGGCGATCATCGCCGGAATTTTTAGTGTTTTAGTGGCTTTGTTATTACTGCTTAATTTCTGGCAGCTTTCTAAGTCTGACCCTATTGAAAGCAAAGCCCTGGAAGCCCTTGTTGAAAGGTTAAACCAGGAATCCGGCAATGAGGAGGTATAGGCTGAGATCCGCAATTTTGACCTGCTGGCAAGGAAAGCATATTTTAACAGCAGGTGGCAGGTAAAGACCGGTGCCTTTCTTTTACTCTTCGGTGCAATAATTTTGGTTATTGCCTTACAGGTTTATAACAGCCTTAAAGCTAAAATTGGGGAACCTGACATGTCAGAGAAGAATGAAATAATTGAACGAATATTTGCCAGGAAAGGGATTATTGCAGTTGGATTGGCAGTGTTCGGTTTAGCCCTTGCGGGATCCTTTTTTACAAATGATTACCTGAAGAAATTTAATATTGATACAGTGGCTGCGGCAGACAAAGATTCTACTGAGGTTGAACAAGTTGAGGTAATAGAAGTAATACCGGCAACAGAAGTGCCTGAAGCAGAACAGCAACCTGCAGGTGATGAAATACCAGCTCAGTCAGAAGAAGAGGCAACTGTCGCAGAGCAGGAAGTTGAACAGGCAGTAACAGAAAAGCCGGCTGCTGAAATTGTCAACGCTCCTGTAAAGTTAACTGCTTCACTGCTAAGAAATAACCATAACTCTTTCAGAGGGCCGTTCGGACTGGGTGTGATATATCATAAAAATATACCTGTTGAGTGGGACGGAAATACAGGGAAGTCTGTACTCTGGAAAACTCCTGTTCCGAAACCGGGTTTCAATTCACCGGTAATATGGGATGACAAGATATTTTTAGCCGGGGCGGATGAAAACAACAGGGAAGTTTACTGCTTTAACCGTTCAGACGGCAAACTGCTCTGGACAGGTAAAGCCGGGAATATTCCCGGATCGCCTTCATCACCTCCGCGGGTTACCGAAGACACAGGACTTTCAGCACCAACTGTAACAACAGATGGTAAAGGAGTTTATGCAATTTTTGCCACTGGTGATATTGTTGCTTTTAACATGGATGGCCAGCGTATATGGGCAAAAAATCTGGGTGTTCCGGATAACCATTACGGCCACTCCTCATCACTTATAACATGGGATAATAAGCTGTTTGTTCAATATGATACAAATAAGGGAGGCAAAATTATGGCGCTGGAAACAGCAGACGGAGAGACAGTCTGGGAGACCGGAAGGAAGTCAAAAATATCATGGGCAAGTCCGGTGCTTGTTGAAGTTGACGGTGCATATCAGTTGTTGCTGACGGCTGACCCGATAGTTGCCGGCTATGATGTCAGCAGCGGGAAGGAACTTTGGTCAGTTGAATGCATGATGGGTGAAGTCGGCCCTTCTGTAGCCTACAGCAACGGAATTGTTTTTGCTGCCAACGAATATGCCCGGATGGTTGCGATTGACATTAAAACAAAGGAGATTCTCTGGGAACAGGATATGTATTTGCCGGAGGCATCCAGCCCACTGGCACACAACGGACTGGTAATCGTTGCAACAAGTTACGGGGTGCTGGCCTGTTATGATGCTAAAACAGGAGATCAACACTGGGAGCATGACGTTGGTACCACTCTGTATTCATCGCCTGTTACAGCCGATGGCAAACTATTCCTAATAGACAATGAGGGTGTTATGAGAGTATATGAATTTTCAAAAGAGATGAAGCTGTTGAAAGAGAATGAACTTGGAGAAGCAGCCGGCACCACCCCTGCATTTGCAAACGGCAGGATATATATCAGAGGGGAAAAACATCTTTACTGTATAGGTAATTGAAGACTAAGAATTACTGAAGTGGGGTTAAGTGGCATATTGGTTGGAATTCATGCAGAGTAAAAATGACAATAAAAATTTCATGAACGAAAAATTTCAGAATATTGACCGGATCATTGAGGAGAAAGGCTTGGAGAAGAACAGCCTGATCCCGATTTTGCAGGCTATTCAGAAGGAATACAATTATCTGCCTGAAGAAGTGCTCCGTTATCTTTCAGAGAAGACGTCAAACACACCTGCGGATGTCATCGGAGTGGCCAGTTTTTATAAACAATTCAGGATGAATCCGGCAGGGAAGCATAT
This sequence comes from Bacteroidales bacterium, assembly GCA_012522835.1. Taxonomy (GTDB): domain Bacteria; phylum Bacteroidota; class Bacteroidia; order Bacteroidales; family Prolixibacteraceae; genus JAAYJR01. Next base: position 7,034 of record JAAYJR010000249.1, on the reverse strand, counting down.
GGTAAAGATATGTGTCGGGACTGCGTGTCATGTTAAAGGTTCGGGACTGGTATTAGATGCTTTCCGGAGACATTTTGAATTACCACAGGGAGTTGATACCGACAAAACAGGAACATATACCCTTGAAAAGGTGAGCTGTCTGGGGTGCTGTACACTTGCCCCGGTAGTCCAGGTAGATAACATTACATACGGCCATGTGGCCCCCGATCAGGTAGACCAGGTCATAAAGGATTTTGAACGCCAAAAGGATAAAAAGGGCGCTAATAAAGTCAGAAAGCCTGATGGTTCCCCTGTAAAGGGAGAAATTCGTATCGGCCTTGGTTCATGTTGTGTGGCGAGCGGTAGCGGGGAGATCAGAAAGGAGGTGGAGTCTGTCGTTAATCAAAACGGACTGCGTGTTAAACTTAAACATGTTGGCTGCGTGGGGATGTGCCATCAGGTACCTCTTGTGGAGATTGTTCCTAATGAGGGGGAATCAACATTATATGCCCGTGTGAAACCTGAGGATGTAAAAAATATTATTGAAAGTCATTTTTCTCCTCCCGGAATATTTTCTAAGTTGAAAAACAGACTCTTCAGTTTTGTGGAGGATATTCAGACCGACAGGAACTGGGATGGTATTGAACGGTATGAGATCAATATGAGGGAAAAGCCTGTAGCCTCTTTTTTGGGTAAACAGCTACCCCTTGCAACTGAATACAGGGGGATGATAAACCCGCTCGATATTGACGATTATATAAGCAGGGGAGGTTTTTCAGCACTAAAGAAGATTTTTGAAACGATGACTCCCGATGATGTCATCGAAGAGGTTAAAAACAGCGGCATCAGGGGAAGGGGAGGAGCAGGTTTCCCTACAGGTGTCAAATGGGAATTTGTAAAGAAAGAAAAGGGTGATCAGAAATACCTCATCTGCAATGGTGATGAAGGGGATCCCGGTGCATTCATGGACCGTATGTTACTGGAGTCATATCCCTACCGGGTTATTGAAGGTATCCTTATAGCGGCTTACGCAGTGGGAATAAACAGAGGGTTTTTATATATCCGTGCTGAATATCCACTTGCAGTGCAAAGGATAAGGCAGGCCCTTGATATTTGCAGGGAACACAATTTTCTGGGAGAGAATATCCGGGGTTCAGGCTTTAATCTTGACCTTTCTGTTTACGAGGGTGCCGGAGCATTTGTATGTGGAGAGGAGACAGCTCTTATTGCTTCTGTTGAAGGTAAACGAGGTTTCCCGCGGATGAGGCCTCCTTTTCCTGCACAAAAGGGATTGTGGGGGTTCCCAACACTTGTTAATAACACCGAAACTTTAGCTCAGATCTCATACATACTCCGCGAAGGTTCCGGAAAATTTAAAAGTATAGGTACAGAAAATAATTCAGGCACTAAAGTTTTTGCCCTGGCAGGCAAGGTTGCCCGGGGAGGATTGATAGAGGTGCCAATGGGAGTGACCATCAGACAGGTAGTTGAGGAGATAGGAGGGGGGATTGCCAACGGACGGGAATTTAAGGCCGTGCAGGTCGGCGGTCCTTCGGGAGGATGTATTCCAGCTGAATTTGCCGATACCCCTATTAATTATGAATCGCTGAATGAAATGGGGGCAATGATGGGCTCCGGAGGATTGGTAGTTCTTGATGATACAGACTGTATGGTTGATATAGCCCGCTATTTTTTATCATTTACCCAGGATGAATCTTGCGGGAAATGTACCTTTTGCCGTATTGGCACAAAGCGGATGCTTGATATACTTGAAAAAATTACCAAAGGTAATGGCAAACAAAGTGATTTAGCAGAGCTTGAAAGACTTGCAGAATGGACTAAAAAAGGCAGTTTGTGCGGACTTGGAAAAACAGCCCCAAATCCTGTACTGAGCACCCTGAGATATTACCGTCATGAGTATGAAGCCCATATAAACGGCAAGTGCCCTACCGGGAAATGTACAGACATGATAAAGTATTCAGTTAATGATAATTGTATAGGCTGCACGATGTGCGCTCAAAAATGTCCGGTGGATGCAATACCTTTTACTCCCCATGAGAAACACAGCATAGATACTGAATTGTGTATAAAATGTGACTCCTGCAGGGCTGTATGCCCTGTAGATGCAATAGATGTGAAATAGGAATATGAATTAACAAAATATGCTGATATTGTAAATAATTAATAACCCCGGGTATTAGCGTCATTTAATGATAATATGGTAAAACTGAAGATAAATAACAAAGAGATAATAGTAGAAGATGGAATGCCGGTGATGAAAGCTGCCCGGCAACTGGGGGTTGATATTCCCAATTTGTGCTGGCACGACGATCTGGAGCATTTTACTTCATGTATGCTTTGCCTTGTTAAAGATAACAGGAATGGCAGGCTTTTTCCGTCATGTTCTGTTTCTGTCTCTGATGGAATGGATATTATCACCGATGACGAAGAGATTTATGAAGCCCGGCAAATGGCGCTTGAATTGTTACTCAGTGAGCATGTTGGCGATTGTGAAGCACCCTGCCGGATAGCCTGCCCGGCTCATATGAACATTCCCCTTATGAACAGGTATATAGCCGCCGGCAAGTTTGATGAAGCCCTAAAGGTGGTTAAGAAAGATATAGTATTACCTTCTGTTCTGGGAAGAATTTGTCCTGCACCATGTGAAGGAGCCTGTCACCGGAAAACAATAGATGAACCCGTATCGATTTGCCTGCTTAAGCGATTTGCAGGTGATGAGGGTGCAGAGCCCTTATTGTCAAAAGTGGAGAAAACAGGGTATAGCGCTGGGATAATAGGCGCCGGTCCGGCGGGACTGGCTGCTGCATATTATTTGCAAATAAGAGGGATACAGGTTGCTTTATTCGATTCAGAACAAAAACCCGGAGGAAAACTGCGTACCGGTATCGATCAGGAAATACTTCCGCATGATGTGCTTGACCGAGAGATTGAGGCTGTCCTTGCGACAGGTGTACAATTTTTTGGCGGAGAAAAAATTGATACCAGCCGGTTTGATGAGATGAAAAATAATTACAATGTAGTTATTATTGCAACCGGCACTATTTCTGAAAATTCCGGCACATTCGGTTTGAAAACTACACCTCAGGGAATTTTGGCTGACAAAAACACATATCAGACTTCAGAAGGTAATATATTTGTAACCGGAAATGCTATTCGTTCCTCAAGACTTGCCGTACGTTCGGTGGGACAGGGGAAAGAGGTTGCTTTTTCAGTATGGCAGTACCTCAATAATGAGCCGGTTAAAGGCGAACCTTCTCTTTTTAATTCCCGCTTCGGAAAGCTGTTAAGCAGTGAATTTTCTGAATACCTGAAAGAGTCTGTTTCATATAAAAGGATTTATCCCATCGATGGTGGCAGGAACGGATTTACAGCCGCAGAGGCAGTTGACGAGGCATTAAGGTGCCTGCACTGTGACTGCAGGGCAGTTGACAGCTGTAAGTTGAGAATTTATTCGGACCGCTATAGGGCAGACCAGAGGCGGTTTAAAACCAGCGAAAGAAGAAAAATTGTAAAATTGAATACACACGCCACATTAATTTATGAACCTAATAAATGTATCAGATGTGGTATCTGTGTCCGACTGACAGCAAAATATGGCGAGAAATTTGGGTTTACATATATTGGCAGGGGATTTGATGTGGAGTTAGGGGTGCCGTTTAATGAAGATATACGAAACGCATTGACTGAAACGGCAATTATGGTAGCAGAAGGTTGTCCTGTAGGAGCCATTGAGTTGAAATCGACATGATTGTTACTTAAGTTAATTTTATGAAATTATCAATAAATCTACTTTTTTTATTTCTGTTTGTAATAAGGTTGTCAGGCCAGACTGCCGATTCATGGCCAATCTTCAGGGGCGACCGGCAACTTACCGGTATTTCACGGACTGAATTGCCTGATAAGCCTGAGTTACTATGGGCTTTTCAGACGGAAGACAATATTAAAGCTGCTCCTGTGGTTGAAAAGGGTATGGTGGTTATCGGATCAACTGACGGGATAATGTATTGCCTTAACAAAGAGGGAAAAATCCAGTGGAAGTTCAAAACTGACAATGCCATTGAAGCACCTGCCCTGATACATAATAATACTGTGTATTTTGGCAATTTAGATGGTACTTTATTTGCAGTTGATCTTGCGACTGGTGAAAAAAAGTGGGATTATGATACTGATAATCAAATAATCGGTTCTCCGAACTGGTGGGAGAAAGACGGTGTAACCTATATCTTTGCCGGTAGTTATGATTATTATCTGCATTGTGTTGATGCCGGCACAGGGGAGGTGAAGTGGAAATATGAATCAGATAATTTTATTAACGGAGCGCCAGCATGTATTGACGGTAAGATTTACTTCGGTGGTTGTGACGGGTTTCTTCATGTAGTAGATGTGGAAACCGGAGAAGCTGAAAAGAAGATTGATGTTGCAAATTATGTACCCGGCTCTCCTGCAGTCGAGAAGGACAAAGCTTATCTCGGAGATTATGACGGACGTTTTTTTCAGGTTGATATAATCAAAGAGACTACAACGTGGGAATGGAAGGATGAAAGCACAACTCTTCCTTTTATAGCTTCTCCTGCTATTGCCGGAAACAGGTTACTGATAGCGAACCATAATAAGTTTCTTTACTGTTTTGATAAAAACAGTGGTAAGAAACTTTGGGAGTACAACACAGGAAACAGGGTTGAAGCATCTCCGGTAGTGGCGGGGAACAAAGTTGTTGTTGCCAATATGCGGGGAGATTTGGCGCTTGTGAGCCTGTCTGACGGCAAGGTAATATGGAGCTATGAGACCGGAAGTCAGATAGTCAGTAACCCTGCAGTGGCAGGAGGCCGCATTTATGTGGGCGGTTCTGATGGGAATATGTACTGTTTTGGTAAGAAGTAATTAACAGCATAAAAGGGGAGGCACCAGAGAAAATCCATTCCTTCACCTTTGCAAAAATGAATGATTATATGAATATTATTCAGATAATACCCGGTTCGGGAGGAAGTTTTTATTGCGGCAACTGCCTGAGGGACAGTAAATATTTCAATGCTTTACGCAAACAGGGCCATCAGGTGGTTAAAATACCTATGTACCTGCCTCTGTTTTCTGATGAGCATGATATTGCTGATATTCCCATATTTTACGGTGCAATCAGTACCTACCTCAAACAGATTTATCCGGTTTTCAGAAAAGCTCCAAAATGGTTTGACAGGATGCTTAACTCAAAACCGATGATGAGGATGGCAGCATCAATGGCAGGTTCAACGCGTGCCAGGGGCCTTGAAGATATGACAGTTTCAATGTTGCTTGGTGAGCAGGGAGAACAAAAAGAGGAGCTTGAAAATATGGTTACGTGGATTGCAGAGCACTGTAAGCCGGATATAATTCATCTTTCAAATGCACTTCTTCTGGGTTTGTCAAAACGGTTAAAAGAGAAAGTTGGGGTTCCTGTGGTCTGTTCACTTCAGGATGAAGATGTTTGGGTTGATGTGATGCAACCTGCCTTCAGGGAGAAGATATGGAATTTGATGAACAAAAGAACTGAAGATGTGGATGCGCTGGTTGCAGTGAGTGATTTTTATGCTCAAACAATGCTGGAGAAAATGAGCTTGCCTCCCGGAAAGGTTCATACTTTACATCTGGGTGTGGATCATAAGGATTATATTTTCAAACCTGCCAGTCAAAAGCCACGTAACGTGGGTTACATTTCACGGATGTGTCATGATAACGGATTTGATATTGTGGTTGATGCCTTTATCAAATTAAAGGAAAATCCGGAATTTGATGATGTTAAACTGATTGTTACAGGCGGTTATACAGGTGATGATTCAAAATTTGTTAAAGAGCAGGTGAGGAAGATCAGGGCAAACGGACTGGCAGATAAATTTGAGCTACTTCCCGAATTTGAAGATGATGCAATACACGAATTTTTCGCAAAGGTATCACTGGTTTCTGTTCCTGTAAGGGCGGGCGAAGCATTTGGAATGTACCTGATTGAATCAATGGTTTCAGGAGTACCTGTTGTTCAGCCAGCCCTTGGGGCATTCCCCGAGATCATAAGCCTGTCGGGCGGAGGGGCCATTTATGAACCTAATACACCTGAAATGCTTTGTGAAAAATGGTCTGAAGTTATAACAGATCCTGAGAAACTTGAGTTATTGAGTAATGCAGGGTATAAAGGAACAAAAGATAATTTTGACATTGATAAACAGGCCGCTAAGATAATTGGATTGTATGAATCAATCCTCAGATGATGATTTTATAAATTTGGAATAATAATATTTTCAGATATTAAATATAAACCGGATAATATGCTTCTTAAACTGCAAAATATAACCAAAGGATACGGAGAACCCGGAACCCATAGCTACCGGCAGGTATTGGACGGTCTTGACCTGGAGGTCAAAAGGGGAGAAAAAATAGCAGTAACAGGTCCAAGCGGATCCGGCAAAACCACTCTTCTGAACCTAATTGGAACACTTGACCGGCCGGAGCAGGGTAATATCTTTTTTGAGGGAAAGGACATTACGGGATATACAAAATCAGGACTTGCAAATTTCCGGAATAAATACCTTGGTTTTATCTTTCAACTGCATTACCTGTTGCCACAGCTTACTTTAATGGAGAACGTGCTTTTACCTGCCCTTCCTGCAGGAGGGAAGATATCTGTGGAGCAGAAAGAGTGGGCTGAATATCTGGTTCGCAAAGTTGGTATATGGGAACAGAGAGAGCAGAAGCCCTCTCAGTTATCCGGGGGTGAATGCCAGAGGACAGCAGTTGTAAGGGCACTTATAAACAAGCCAAAACTTCTGCTGGCTGATGAGCCAACCGGCGCTCTTGATGAAGAGAATGCACAGGCACTGACCGAGTTGCTGGTCAATCTGAGCAGGGAAGAGGGTGTTACTCTTATAACTGTTACTCATGCGCTCTCTTTGGCAGAAAGAATGGATAAGAGATATGTTTTAAAGAATGGTTTATTAGCCTGAGTATTTAACCTGCCAATGCCTTATGACAAAGATCACCTATATATTAAAATCATTTATTTATTATCT
>JAAYJR010000254.1 GCA_012522835.1 Bacteroidales bacterium | reverse complement strand
GCATCTCCTCCAGATGTCAGCACCCCGATCCTTTTAATTTTTCCCATATATCTCTGTTCTTTATAAGAACCATCCAAAGGTAACAGATATTTAAAAATGGATCAACCCCGGGGATACTGACGAGTACATTAATCTGAAATGGTAACAGCCATATATGATGAGATAGCAAAGAATGAGCGGTCTGAAGCTTACAAAAAAATGACTGAGTCGCTTTAGCCCGGATTAAATGAAATTGTATTTCACCTTTCTGGTTTCTACACTATACCGGCATTTGTTGTTGTTTGAAACAATGAATTGTTTTGTAATAAAACATTATGTATTTTTGAGCTGTTAAACAATGAAGTATAAAAATGATATGACTCTAAAATTGTCACAAAAGCAAATTGGTCAGAGGATAGCTGAGCTTCGCAGAACAAAAGGACTGTCTCAGGAAGATTTGGCTAAAAAAATCAAAATTTCCCGGCCATCATTGGCTCAAATTGAATTAGGTAATAGAAGTGTTGATATTCTTGAACTGCAAAAATTATCACAGGTTTTGAGGTTCTCTTTGGATGATTTTATGTCTAAGGATTTCTCCGCAAGTCAGGAATTAAATATAAAAGAGGAGAAAAAATCAAAGCCGGTGGAAGATCGTATTTCTGTGCCTGAGCTTCAAGTCGATAAGTTTAAAAATGTCTTGTTGTATATTCTTGAGCGCTGTGCAGGCAAGCCAAATGTTGGTGAAACAGTTCTCTATAAATTACTTTATTTCTCTGATTTCAATAATTATGAGATCTACGAGGAGCATCTGACAGGAGCCAGTTATCGCAAATTACCTTATGGGCCTGTTCCGCAAAAGTTTGACGCAGTCATCAACCAGATGATTAACGATGGACAATTGCAAAGAGTAAAAACTAAATATCACGGTTATCCCCAAACCCGCTATCTGCCTTTAAAAAAAGCTGATTTAACTGAACTTAGGGCAAGTGAAAAAGAAATCATTGACAGCGTTATTGAACAAATGAGTGATTGGTCTGCTGCGGCAATCAGCAACTATTCCCATAAAGATATGCCCTGGCTGGCTTCAAAAGAAGGAGAAGAAATAAATTATGAACTGGCATTTTACAGAGATGCGCCTTTCTCTGTTAGAAACTACGGAGATGAAATTGAAGAACAATGACCTTTGACGAATTAACCGAATTTAAAAAGGACTTGAAAAGTCTTTTGAAAAAATACAGAACGCTAAATGAGGATTTAGACGTGGTTAAAAAGGTATTGGAAATAATGCCCGATGAAAGACCTCCTTTTAGTTTTCGTATTGATAAATTGGGTTTGGAAACGTGTATCATTAAAGTGAAGAAACTTGCCTGTAAGGCATTAAAAGGCAGAGGTGTTAATTCAGGATTAAGATTGATTTATGCTCATTTTCCTGATGAACAAAAAATCATCTTCATAGAATTGTATCATAAGAACGACAAGGAAAATGAAGATAGAAACAGAATATCAGATAATTTTAAATAGTAAGTAATCAAATACAGTAAACAAAATCAGTGATATATTGAGAACTTGTCTCCGATCCGGTTTATCACGGAGTTTGTCCTGCCAAGGGACTGCCCCAAACTGTTCTTTGCATCGGTTTTTACACCTCCGGCTTCACCACCTGTCCGATGAACAACAGGGTATTTGTTGTCCGTTCACGTATAGCAAATATGAATGACTTGTCGACAAGGAATATCCGGGGATCCAAACTCACAGCCCGCATGCCTATTGTTGTAACTGCTGCGGCTTCCGTTCCTTTCTCATCCACCTCAACGAATGTGTTCTGCTTTACAAAACTCACAAAAATCCCCTGATCCGAAATTCCTGAAAGGTCTGCTTTTCCGGCAAGGAATGCATCAAGCATACCCATGCTCTTCAATTGATCATTCAGGTATTTCTCATATGAAAATTTGAATTTGGGCATATAAACAGAATACTTCTCAAATTCATCTGTGTCATCAAAAACTCCGGTTACCGAATTCCATGTCTGAGACGTGAAGGTTGAATTGAATTCCGCCAGTGTTGTCTTGGGAACAATCACTACCATTGTAAAATTGGATCGTCCGTAGGGCATCTCAACTGCCCTGTAATCGTTACCAGATACTACTTTAGCCCCCACTTCGCTGAACATGGTACTTACATTTACCGTTGAACCTCCGTCGGGAAGGAAGGGACGATCATTGGTTTTCGATTTGTCGAAGCGGTAACTCCAGTCGCCTTTAAAATAGAGTGCATTCATAATAAACATTACCATTAAGGGGTCGATCTCATCCAGTACCTTTGGAATTTTACCGTTGGTATTGTCGCCGGCCCATTTATTGATTGTATTCAGCGCAGCCGGTGCCGCGAAGTTGAGAGCTTCAACCGTAGCTTTGTAATCATTGTTCATCGTGGCAAGAAACGGTTGTTTTACAACGAACCCGTTATGGTAAAAAATTGCATTCGCAAGTGCCAGCTTCACTTTCGGATCGGCATTCAGCAACTGGTCAACAAGACTATTATATGCTTCGTTGATATCACCGGTTGTCATTCCGGATGGATATTTAAGTGTTTCCTGCAACTGTGTGTAAGTATCACCATCGCATCCGTTAAGCAGCATTGTAAGGGCCATGCTTGCACTCAGGGGCGATAACATAAGGTTTACCCTTTCAGTTTCGGCAACCTTCGTGAAAAGATCTATCCCGAAGTCATTACTGCTCTCTATGGTCTGTAATGCCATAGCGGTGAAATTAAGATTTTTGGGAGTCAGGTCAGGTTCCCCGTCGTCAATCTTTGAACATGTTACCAGAAATATAACAGCAGCCATGGCTGTCAGGAAAAGTTTAATATTCCGCTTCATTTGATTATTCTTTTTTAATGTTGTCCTTTTTACATTACTGGTACGCATAGAACCTTCAAAACGCTGCAGTACACTGCCACTTTTTCAATACCGGTAATGTAAAAGTCAATGGAACCTTCAAAACGCTGCAGTGCAATGCTGTTTTTTTCAATACCGGTAATATAAGCGACAATGGCCGGGTGCTAAACTCTCAGGAGTATGAGTATAATTTCTGTAATTGCCCGGTACAACCTGCCGGAAATCCCGCTAACCAGGGTTTTCAGCTTTTCCTCCTTTTTTAACAAGAAGGAAGAGTACAGAAAAGTCCTTATCACTCAGTCTTTCCGGAATCACTGAAACTGCGATCCTTACTATCTGATCTTTTCCACAGACGGTAACTTGTTCCCAGGACAAACAGCCCGGCTCCGGCAATCATAAAAAACAACAATTGCAAAACTATTTCCCAGGAAAGAAAATATTTCAGAACAGCCTTATCCTGAACTATAGCCACCAGGATGCCTGTAATCAGTCCCCAGATCAGTCTGATCCTCCAAAGTGAAGCTTTACGAAAATAATCTTTGAAACTATTATTGTTCATTATCAGAAAAAATGTCTCATAAACAGTGTTACTGTCAAAGTATCTTGTGATTGTTTATTCACTATGTTTTTTGAATTACCCATGGTTATAATTATCATCCCTTCCCCCAACTGAATACGGAAAAAATTCCTGCTGCCGGATCAGGTACTGACTATTACGATTTATCGGTCT
>JAAYJR010000178.1 GCA_012522835.1 Bacteroidales bacterium | reverse complement strand
GACAGTTCACAGAAGATATATTCACACAATACCTGAACACCTACAGAAGAGACAGCAAATTCAAATGTACATTTAGTTTTAATGAACCTGTTGCAGACACTTTTAATATTAACCTTTTAAATATTGACGCAAACGACTGGTACATAATCGAGCCTAACCAAAAATATGATTCACTCATAATTTGGATTGCTGATAAAAATATTGCTGACCATGATACATTGGTTATGGAATTATCATATTTACAGCTGGATTCTCTTAACCACCCATTTATACAAAAAGATACTCTTTCATTGAATTTTACAGAAAAAAAGGATGATTCAAAACAAAAAAGAAGGACAAGAGAGGAGAAGGAGGAAGAGGAGGAGGAAACTGAAAAGACAGAACAATTTGCCTGGACAACCAATATCAGCACATCAGGATTTGACCTGAACAAAAAAATTACACTTACCTCTCCCCAACCGGTAAAATATTTTGATGATTCAAAAATTTCACTCTATCTGACAGAAGACAGCCTTAAAAAACCAATAAACTTTAATTTTAATGTTGACTCATCTGTTTACCGCTCTTACAATATTGAGTATGTCTGGCAACCGGAAACAGGCTACACACTGGAGGTAGACTCTGCAGCATGTGAAAATATTTATGGTATCACAAGTGAAAAACTGAATATTAATTTTAAAACCAGAAGAGAGGATTACTACGGAACCATAAACCTGAAAATGAACAATGTAACAGAACCTTTATTGATACAGCTGGTAACAAACAATGAAAAAGAGGATGTTATAAATGAAAAAACTATCAGTGAGAATTCTGATGTTACCTTCAAATATTTAAGTCCTGATAAATACAAAATAAAAATAATTCATGATTCAAACGGCAACGGCAAATGGGATACCGGAAGCTACCAGGATAAATATCAGCCTGAAAAGGTTGCATATATTAATGAAGTAATAAAAGTCAGGTCAAACTGGGATAATAACATAAGCTGGGAATTAAAAAAGGATGTTCAGTTTATAAAAAATATTGTTGATAAAGAGATGGAAGAGCAGAGACGAAAGGAGGAGGAAGAAAAAACAAAAAAAGAGCGTGAAGAGGAGGATAATCCCGTTCAGCAGGAGAACAATATGTTCAGGCCGGGTGGTTTTGGCCCGGGTACAATGTAATTAGTTTTAAACATCCTGAAAAAATTAATGCCGGGTAAAATATAGTTTCATTCCGGATTTGATTTCCGCAAAAATTGTGGTAATTTTAATCATAACTTTTTTAATACGTGGGGGCCATGCAAAATTCAAAAAACTTTCTGATTTTCATTGTACAGGATAGCGTCGTTTATAAAGATTTGATTGTTGGTTATTTGCAATCAAAAAAATTTCAAAATCTGAAAACCTTCAAAACCGGAGAAGAGTGTTTAAAAAATATCCATCTCAAACCCGACATAATCGTTCTGGACTACTCGTTTGAAGGGATAACAGGACTTGAGTTAATGAAAAAAATAAAAGCAGACCATCCTGATATTGACTTTATTTTTTTAAGTGGCCAAAATGACGTTGAAGTAGCTGTTAACATCATGAAAATAGGTGCTGCCGATTACATTGTGAAAAATGAAAAAGCCCTGGTGAACCTTGTCAATGCAATTGAATATTTAATAACTTCCACCAAAAAGAAAAAAGTTAAAAAAGGCTTCCAGATTGGCGTCATTGGTTTTTTTATTATGATGTTCCTACTGATAATGGTGATTATTTTGCTGACTTTATTTCTTGAAGATTTCGATCTCTGATCATGCAAATCAAATAATAAACAACCTCAAGCTTTGGAATTGCTGAAGAAAAATGCATACAAAAAATCATACAATGAAATCATAAACCGTCGGCTGAAGCCGACGGCAAAGGATAAAATCAAATTCAGCAATACAATTATAGCAGATATCAGTTCATTGCTTTATCCATTACCGTTCGCCTGAGCCAACAAATTAATTATAACTAAATGTAGTTCATTGCTTTATCCATTACCGTTCGCTTCAGCGAACGGATTAAAAAAAACCAAATGAAATTTCTTACAATTATTAAAAGGTACAACTCAACCTTCTGGGCAGCTAACACTATTGAATTATTTGAACGCTGGGCCTGGTATGGTTTCTATATGGCATTTGCACTCTATCTTGTAAATTCAAAAGATACAGGAGCACTTGGACTGACACAGGCTCAAAAAGGGATCATCATGGGGACTGGTTCGATGCTACTCTATTTTTTGCCGGTGATCACAGGAGCCATAGCCGACAAGGTTGGTTATAAAAAAATATTGTTCCTCTCTTATGCAATATATATTTCCGGATATTATATGATAAAAAGCTTCGATTCATTTGGCCTGATGTTTTTTGCATTTATCTGGACTTGTGTCGGCGGGGCATTTTTCAAACCTATAATATCTGCAATGGTTGCCCGGACAACCACAAAAGAGACCTCCTCAATAGGATTTGGCATTTTTTACATGATGATAAATATTGGCGGGTTCATAGGCCCTTTCATTGCAGGAGTGCTAATGCAAAAAAGCTGGGATTATGTATTTTATATGTCTATGATCACCATTAGCATTAACTATTTAATTACTGCGGCCTTTTTCAGGGAACCTGTGTCCAGAGATAAAAATTCCTCGCTTTGGAACAGCATAGTACAGGCTTTTATAAATATTGGCATTACTCTCAAAAACTGGAAATATGTGTTGTTCCTTATTATAATGATACTCTTCTGGACAGCATTCAACCAACTCTATTATTCATTTCCTGTATTTGTTGAACAGTGGATAGATACCTCATCCCTGTATAATGGTATTAATCATATCTGGCCCTGGTTAGCTGAAAAGATAGGAACTCCCGAAGGAACTATAACTGCCGTTACATTAAGCAGCATGGATGCATTCTTTATCATTATATTTCAGTTAGCTGTGTCGGCTTTTGTAATGCGGTTCAGGCCACTGGCCGCAATGATGGGAGGTATACTGATTCTGGCCGGCGGACTGGCTTTAATGTTTTCCAATCAGAATTCCTGGCTTATACTTCTGGGTATACTGATCTTTGCACTGGGGGAAATGGCCAGTTCTCCGAAATTTACTGAGTATATAGGCCGTATAGCTCCTGAAGATAAAAAAGCGCTATATATGGGCACCTCATTCCTGCCGATTGCGGCCGGGCATCAATTGGCAGGATGGCTTTCAGGCGGGGTTTATGAAAAAATTGCAGATAAAATTTATTTGCTGCAAAAAGAAACGTTACTGAGAGGCATCTCACTGCCACAAATTTCTGAGGAGGTAACCAAAAACGATTATTTTGATATGGCTGCCCTTAAATGGGTATGAGCACAAGTGAACTGACTGACTACTTATGGTCCAGTCACCATCCTTCAAATATATGGATCGTCTATGCAGGTGTAGCAGTTATGGCAGTAGTATTACTCTGGGTATATGACAAGTTTGTCCTGAAGAGCAAAAAGTGATAAATCACCTGCATTATTAGTATCCTGACATAACAATAACGGTTAATGCTGACCATAAGCTTTAATCAGTAACTCCAGAATCTTTTTAGCGGCTTCAGTGATTCTTGTTCCGGGCCCGAATATTGCGACTGCCCCTGCATCGTAAAGAAATTGATAATCCTGAAGCGGAATAACTCCTCCTACTATAACCATAATATCGTCACGGCCCAGTTTTTTAAGCTCTTCGATAACCGCCGGGACAAGGGTCTTATGTCCTGCAGCAAGTGATGAAACTCCCAGAACATGAACATCGTTTTCAGCAGCCTGTTTTGCAGCCTCTTCAGGTGTCTGAAACAGAGGCCCTATATCAACATCAAAACCAATATCCGCATATCCCGTGGCAACGACCTTTGCACCCCGGTCATGTCCGTCCTGTCCCATCTTTACTATCATGATCCTTGGCTGCCGGCCTTCTGTCTCTGCAAACCGGTTTGCGAGTTCCCGGGCTTCCTTAAACTCTGATCTGTTTTTTGCTTCCAACTTATATACTCCTTCAATTGTTTTAATTACTGCTTTATAACGGCCGGCAACTTTCTCACAGGCATCTGATATCTCACCAAGTGTAGCTCTTTTCTTTGCAGCTTCCACTGCCGCTTCAAGCAAATTCCCATCTCCGGTCTCTGCGATCTTTGTAATAGCATGTAATGCTGCTTCAACCTCGTCATTATTCCTTTCGGCACGCAATTTTTTTAAACGTTCTATCTGGGAAATTCGTACCCTGGTATTGTCAATGTCCAATATGTCAACAGGATCCTCCCTCTCCTGACGGTATTTATTAAGCCCCACAATAATCTGATCTCCACTGTCTATTTTTCCCTGGATACTGGCAGCTGCCTTCTCAATACGCATTTTGGGAACTCCGGTTTCAATTGCTTTTGACATGCCACCAAGTTTTTCTACCTCCTTAATTAATGACCAGCCTTTATGCACAATTTCATCAGTAAGAGATTCAACATAATATGATCCTGCCCAGGGATCAAGCGATCGGCAAATATCTGTCTCCATCTGGAGATATAACTGCGTGTTGCGTGCAATCCGCGCTGAAAAATCAGTAGGCAGAGATATAGCTTCATCCAGAGCATTGGTGTGTAAACTTTGCGTATGTCCTAATACTGCTGCCATTGCCTCAATTGCCGTTCGTCCCACATTATTAAACGGATCCTGTTGGGTCAGCGACCAACCGGATGTTTGTGAATGGGTACGCAACGCCATGGACTTGGCATTCTGCGGATTAAAATCTTTTACAATCTTTGCCCAAAGCATCCTGGCAGCACGCATCTTGGCAATCTCCATAAAATGATTCATACCGACTGCCCAGAAAAAGGAGAGGCGGGGTGCAAATTTATCTATATCAAGGCCTGCTTTGATCCCTGTACGTAAATAATCCAACCCGTCAGCCAGCGTATAAGCCATCTCTATATCAGCAGTTGCTCCGGCTTCCTGCATATGATATCCGGAAATGGATATTGAATTAAACCGTGGCATAAATCCGGAGGTATACTTAAATATATCTGCGATTATTCGCATTGAGAAGGCTGGAGGGTATATATAAGTATTACGAACCATAAATTCTTTAAGGATATCATTCTGAATAGTTCCCGACAGTTGCTCTGGTGAAACTCCCTGTTCCAGGCCGGCAACAATAAAAAAGGCCATTACCGGCAGCACAGCCCCATTCATTGTCATTGATACCGAGGTTTTATCAAGGGGTATCTCGTCGAATAAAATTTTCATATCCAAAACAGAATCTATTGCCACACCGGCTTTACCAACATCGCCGATAACCCTGGGATGGTCAGAATCATATCCCCTGTGCGTAGCCAGATCAAATGCAACAGACAATCCTTTCTGGCCTGCAGCCAGATTACGCCTGTAAAATGCATTTGATTCCTCAGCGGTCGAAAACCCTGCATACTGCCTGATAGTCCATGGCCGCATTGCATACATAGTGGAATAGGGGCCTCTCAGGAATGGCGGTATCCCTGCAGCAAAATTCAAATGTTCCAGATGCTCAAGATCCTCACTGGTGTATAGAGGCCTGACTGCAATCTGTTCCGGCGTAAGCCATATATTCCTGCAATCTGAACCTTTACCGGCGCTGATATTTTTATTTGCTGTAAATGCTTTAATATCTATATCTTTAAAATTCGGCTTCATTATCTTTCCTGTTTAATTAATTAGCAAATTTTGATACCTTGTTAATTCCCCGGCAATATTACTTTTGATATGGATAAAATTTTTAATCCCCTTCTTTTCGAGGTCAGGACGGCATGCAGGATTACCTGCAACCACTAAAATTTCATCCTTCAACAAATTGGCGGCCTTAGGCGCCGCCTCAGGGTACTCATCATCGGAACTACACAATACAATCAGATCAGCATTTCTCTCACGCGCAGCGGTTACCCCGTCCTCCACAGAATTAAAACCGTTATTGTCAATTACCTCAAAACCTGCAACGGTAAAAAAATTGCAGCTGAATTGGGCACGTGCCCTCCTCAAGACAGGATCACCCACAGTCAGCATGAAAACAACCGGACGCTTATTTTCAGAGGCATAGAGATCAGTTTTATATCGAAGCTCCTCAAAAGGCAGGGCATACCGGAAAAATTTAAGCGGTTCAAAATCTGCTCCCTCCACTCTCTTGTCATCAGAAGATAAAAGTGAGATAATATTATTACCGGTTATCTTTTCATTAGTATTGGCATAATGGGTCACTCCCAGTATATTATCTGCCCTCACTGCATATTTTTGTTTGCGCTTCTCCACTGATTGTTTAATTTCTGCCTGAATAACTCCTTTTTTGAAAGACTCAGTAAAACCTCCCTCTTCCTGTATCTTCAGAAAAATATCCCAGGCAGCTTCAACAATCGATGCTGTGAGACTTTCAATATAATATGAACCACCCCCCGGGTCAGCAACTTTATCGAGATGTGACTCCTCTTTTAACAGTAACTGCTGGTTACGGGCAATCCGTTCGGAAAATTCACAGGTTACACCCGATGCTACATCATAAGGCTTTACAGTAATTGAACCGGTTCCTCCAAGGGCTGCGGACATTGCCTCAGTCTGTGTTCTCAATATATTCACCCATGGATCATATATAGTTTTATTTATAAGATTTGTAACACTGTGAGAGATCAGTTTTGCAGAATTTTCCTCTTCAGGGCCAAAGGCTGTTACTATCTTAGCCCATAGTAATCTTGCCGCCCGCAACTTTGCTATTTCCGGAAAATAACTCCCGCTGATCCCAAAATTGAATTTTATCTTACCGGCAATTTCATCAATTTTAAATCCCTGGTCAGTAAAATATATCAGATATTCAGTCCCCTGCGCCAACGCTAATGCTAACTCCTGGACAATAGTAGCGCCGCTGTTTGCATAAGAGGTTCCGTGGACAGTAATAATCCTGAACCCTGGCATATCAGACATATCCCTGATCACATCAGATAATTCATCCATCGCTGAATTATCTATACTCCCACTTAGTGCCATTGAGCCAAGGGGATCAGCAGAAACTGATCCGTAAACTGAGGCTTTGTCATAATTGCGCCTGGTTATATAATCTCTGTAAATCAACGCATATTTACTCTGATGCGGAGGACATATAAAATTGATCTCCGGGCCAGTAAGACAAATATCATTCAATAATTCAGCCAAATTTTCGGGAGTCATCATCCCGGCTGACTGAAATATGAAGCCGAGAGAATCAACTCCTTTGTTTAAGAGTTCAATAGCTTTTGCTTTGGCAGTATCTGTTGCTTCAACATTAATATCTTCCCTTATCAGCCAACTATTTCCGCATTTATTGTTTCCCCGAACATACGGAAACTCACCGGGAAGGCTCCCCGTATAAGCCAGTCCTCTGATATTTTCTTCCCTGTAATATGGAAATACCTTAAAGCCTTCGTATGTATTCCAAATTAATGATTTATTATAATCCCTGCCTTTAAGGTCATTCATGATAACCTCTTCCCACTCCTTCGTAGAAACGGATTTAAACCCGGTAAAAAGCTTTTCCTTTTCAGCCATATCTTTTATTAATTTGTAAACAGAACCGTAAAAATAGTTGATTTAAAGGATTGATCGTTAATAAACTGATGGTTTTTCCCTCTTTTTGTCCCTCATCAAACATTAATCTAACACAAATTATTCTGACAGGTTGACTGACGAGATCAGTTTAAACCTTTTACTTACTTTCAGATTTATTTCATAACTTGCATCAATTATTTAAAAAATATAGATGGGCAGACTCAGGTGGACAAAAAATCTTTCAGGAACCAGGGTGGACATCTGGAAGGATGAAGAACCGGTTGGCACTATCAGGTGGGATAATATACTCAGCACCAGGGCACAGGCTATTTTATACGGAAAATTGTTTGTCCTGAACCGGGAGCTTATTCTTTCAAAACTGGAAATTTATGATTCTAACGGCCAGTCATTACTTGGAACTGTATTTATCAACTTATTCAATCCGCGTCATGATGTTGTAATTAACGGCAAACGTTTCGAACTGGAGATTCAAAATTTATGGCAATCACGGTGGTCATGGAAATTCAACGGTGACGAAATAATTTCTTACAGTGCCAATTCTTTAATTACTAAAGACAGGGGATCAATAGACCTTTGCACCACATGCAACGATGAGGTTGATATACTTATATTACTGGGACTGGTAGTCCGGAATCAGTTTATTCCCTTTATGCTAATCTTTATTGTGATAATCTTATTAATTATCCTGTGACCAATATAGATTAACCTGCTGCTTCCCCCGGGCTCCCCTTTTCCCTATTTTATTTCCGCGCCATTGTCCACTTTCTGGTCAGGAGCAACAATAGAGAGTGTGCCATCGGCATTTTCTGCGCATAAGATCATTCCTTTTGATTCAATCCCACGCAGTTTTTTAGGTTCGAGATTAACAAGTATTGAAACCTGTCTGCCGATAAGCTCCTCAGGCTTATAATATTCGGCAATACCCGATACAACTGTCCGCTTATCAATCCCCGTATCAATTTTTAATTTTAAAAGTTTCCTGGTTTTTGGGACTTTCTCCGCTTCCAATATTGTTCCGGCCCGTATGTCCATTTTGCCAAAATCATCAAAATCGATGCTCTCCTTAGCAGGTTGGGATGCATTATTTTTCAGCTCATTCTCCATCTTTGTATTTAATAATTTTTGTAACTGCTTTTCGATTGTATCATCATCAATTTTTTCAAACAGCAATCCGGGTTTATTGATCTTATGACCGGCGGATAATAAATCGCTCTCCCCCAGCCTTTGCCATTCTTGTTTTTCGAAGTTCAGGTAACTCCGGAGTTTTTGCATACTATAAGGCAGGAAAGGGTCAAGTACTATTGTGAGATTCGCGGTTATCTGAAGGCAAACATTTAAAATCGTCTTAACCCTGTCGGGGTTGGTTTTAAATATTTTCCAGGGTTCCTCATCCGCAAGGTATTTATTGCCGAGCCGCGCAAGGTCCATCGCATTTTTCTGTGCTTCGCGGAATCTGAAACTTTCCAGGCTTTTTTCAGTTTCCTTTCTGATCTCTTTTATTGCAGCAAGCGCCTGTTCATCATATGGCAGCAGTTGTGTGACAGCCTGCACTTCACCGTTAAAATATTTATGGGTTAAAACGAGTACCCGGTTAACAAAATTTCCCAGAACTGCGACCAACTCATTATTATTCCGGCTTTGAAAATCCTTCCAGGTAAAATCATTATCCTTAGACTCAGGTGCATTTGCAGTCAGGACATATTTCAACACATCTTCCTTTCCCGGAAAATCTTCAAGATATTCATGCAGCCAGACAGCCCAGTTGCGGGAAGTTGATATTTTATCATTTTCAAGATTGAGAAATTCATTGGCGGGCACATTGTCAGGCAGGATGAATGAACCTTCAGCCTTCAGCATACATGGAAAAATGATGCAATGGAAAACGATATTATCTTTTCCTATAAAGTGGAGCAGTCTGGTTTCAGGATCTTTCCAGTATTTCTCCCAATCAGGGGTTAGCTCCTTGGTTGCAGAGATATATCCAATGGGGGCATCAAACCAGACATAAAGTACTTTGCCCTCTGTTCCTTCAACAGGCACAGGCACGCCCCAGTCAAGGTCCCTTGTAACTGCCCTTGGTTGCAGTCCTGAGTCAAGCCATGATTTGCACTGCCCATAAACATTAGGCTTCCACTCCTTATGATCTTCAAGAATCCATTTTTTCAGCCACGGCTCGTACTGATCCAGTGGGAGATACCAGTGTTTGGTCTCTTTTAGTACAGGTTTATTCCCACTTATCATTGAGGTAGGATTAATCAGCTCTGTAGGGCTAAGGGAGGTTCCGCAGCTTTCACACTGGTCACCGTAAGCCTTCTCGTAACCACATCTGGGACAGGTTCCGGTTATATAGCGGTCTGCCAGGAACTGTCCGTTTTCCTGGTCATAATACTGCTCTGTTATCTTTTCGATAAACTTACCGTCATTGTACATCTTCCTGAAAAATTCCGAAGCTGTTTCATGATGCACCGGTGATGTGGTACGTGAATATATATCAAATGAAATACCCAGTTTTTCAAAAGACTCTTTAATTAAATTATGAAATTTATCAACTACATCCTGTGGAGTAATGCCTTCATTCTTAGCTTTTAACGTAATAGGCACACCATGTTCGTCCGATCCTCCAATCAGAAGAACATCTTCTTTTTTGGAACGAAGGTACCTGGCATAAATATCTGCCGGAACATATACCCCTGCCAAATGGCCAATATGAAGGGGGCCGTTTGCATAAGGAAGTGCGGTAGTTATAAGTGTCCGTTTAAATTGAGCCATACTAAACAAATTCTTTACAAATTGAAATTAATTGAATTAAGTTCACAAAGATAGTTGAAATGAATAACATGATAAATAATCATTTGGCCGGCATTAAAATATTTTTCGGAAAACTGGTAACATTTTTGTATCTTACCATTAAAAGATCGTGGAATGAATACACCTTCGTATTTACAACCGGGAGATAAAATCATAATTGTCTCACCTGCAGGAAGAGTAAGTGAAAAATATGTATTGCCTGCAGCTGAATGGCTCGAGAATCAGGGATACCGGGTAGAGTTAGGGAAAAATGTTTTTGCCACCCATTTTCAATTTGCAGGTACCGACTTACAGAGGTATAAGGATATGCAGAGAGCCATTGATGATAAGGAGGCAAAGGCAATCCTATGCTCAAGGGGAGGCTATGGGACTGTAAGGATAATCAACAAACTTGATTTTTCCCTGTTCAGTGAGTATCCAAAATGGCTAATAGGATTCAGCGATATAACGATCTTCCATTCCTGTCTTAATAACAAAAGAATAGCTACCATTCACGGAGTGATGCCAAAATACTTTTTCGATAAAAAGGGTGCTCCGAATGAAAATCTTATTACTTTAATGAACCTTTTAACAGGAAAAAAAGTATCATATACAATTCCCGGTTCAGAATATAACCAGCCCGGAAAGGTAACCGCCGAACTTATTGGTGGTAATTTATCCATAATATCAAGTATGTATGGAACATGTTGTGAGCTTAACACTAAAAAGAAAATACTTTTTTTAGAAGACATAGATGAATTTTTATACCATGCTGACCGGATGATGCATCAGCTAAACATGAGCGGAAAGCTTTCGAAACTGGCAGGACTGGTTATTGGTAATTTTACTGATATGAAAGATAATGAATCACCTTTCGGCAAATCCATACATGAAATTATATCAGAAGCAGTGAGCATTTATAACTATCCTGTTTGTTTTGGATTTCCGGGCGGTCACGATGAAAAAAACCTGGCTCTTGCTTTTGGTAAAACATGGGAACTGGACGTTTCAAAAATTAAAACTACATTAACCCTAATCTAATAACCGGATTCTTTATTTTATGCTTTCACAACGTGAAATCGGCAGTATAGCCGAACAACTTGCCAAAAAATATTTACAGAAAAATGGTATGCAAATTATTGAAACCAACTGGTATCATGGCCATCTTGAACTTGATATCATAGCCCGTGACGGTAATGAGTTGGTAATTGTTGAAGTAAAATCACGTAACGGAATTCGTTTTGAACATCCTGCTGATGCTTTAAAAAATATAAAGATCAAAAGAATTATTGAAGCTGCTGAAGCCTATATAATGGAAAAAAGATCCGATCTGGAAACCAGGTTTGACTTAATTACGATAATCTTTTTCGGTAATGATTTCGAAATTGAACATTTCAAAAATGCTTTCTTCCCTACTATGTAAACAAAACTTCCGGGCATCCTTAAACTGATAATAAAATAATCCTATAAGCTGTTAGTTAGTACTTTATTGAGAAAAAATATTATACAGCAATACCAATATTAACTACTTCATAGTATACTCATTAGTTTTTTTACTATTTTTGAACAAACGGTAAATTTAAAAAAATGACAAAAATTGCATTATCAAAGCTCTATACTGATGCTTTCCATGAGAATTGGGACAGAGCTGCTTTCTCTGATTACGAAGGAGCAGATTATACTTTCAGCGACATTGCCAAAAATATTAAATCATTGCACCTTTTCTATCAGTTGGAAGGGCTAAAAAAGGGAGATAAAATTGCTGTCCTGGGACGCAACTCTGCAAATTGGGGCACTGTATTTCTTTCAGCTATTTCTTCCGGTATCATAATTGTTCCCATTTTACCTGATTTTAATGAAACAAACACAAATCACATAATAAATCATTCTGAAGCAAAATTGGTGATCGGGGCAAAATCATTGTTAAATAAAATCGATTTTGACAATGATGAAAATCTTAAAACTGTAATTGTCCTTGAAGATTATTCTCTTCATGCATCCAGGGATGAAAACACCCGGTACAGATTAAATGATGCGTTCCGTTATTACAAGGATAATAAATTGGAAAAAGAGAATTTCATTTTTGAAAAGTGGGATCCTGAAGAGACCTGTATACTGTCATACACTTCAGGCACTTCAGGTTTTACCAAAGGTGTAATGATTCCGGAAAGGAGTCTGGTGTCAAACATCATTTTTGCACAAGAACATATGCCATTGAAACCCGGGCATAAGATTGTCTCCTTTTTGCCGATGGCCCATGTTTACGGTTTGCTTTTCGAATTTTTATTCCCTGTCACACTGGGATGCCACATAACTTTTCTAAGTAAGATGCCCTCTCCGGCAATTATTACAAAAGTTTTCGGTGAGATAAAACCACAGCTTATCCTTTCTGTGCCGCTGATAATCGAAAAAATATATAAAAAACGGATTCTGCCTACAATAGAGAAACCACTCATGAAGGTATTACTAAGAATACCCGGGCTTTCATCAATTATTCTGAAAAAAATTAAGGAAAAGCTTTCAGAAACATTTGGCGGCCGATTCTTTGAGCTTGTAATAGGAGGGGCACCATTAAGTGCAGATGTTGAAAAATTTTTCAGGAAAATTAATTTCCCCTTCTCTATCGGTTACGGAATGACCGAGTGTGGCCCTCTGATCAGTTATGAGGCATGGGACAGGACCATAACAGGCTCCGCAGGAAGGCTGGTAGACCGTATGGAAGTCAGGATTGATTCCGAAGACCCATATAATATGGTTGGCGAAATACAGGTCAGGGGTGAAAATGTAATGACCGGTTATTATAAAAATGAAACAGCCACAGCTGAAGCTTTTACTGAGGATGGATGGTTAAAAACGGGAGATTTGGGTATTATTGATGAAAACAATTTCATTTTTATCAAAGGCAGGTCAAAAAATATGATCCTTGGTCCATCGGGACAAAATATATACCCCGAAGAAATTGAAGCAAGGATTGCAAATCAGCATTATGTGGCCGAATGCGTTATTACAAACAGACAGGGCAGGTTGGTGGCAAAGGTTTTCCCTGATTTTGATGCTATACAGGCAGACAAAATTAAAATGGAAGAACTTCCTGAAATTATGGAGGAAAACAGAAAAAAACTTAATGCTGAACTGCCAAAATATGAGCAGGTCTCATCTTTCGAACTGGTAACGGAGGAATTTGAAAAAACACCTAAAAAGAATATTAAACGGTTTAAATATGTCTAATAAATCAGAAAATTTTTTCAACATGAGAGCTACAAACAGAAGAGATTTTGTCAGGAATTCACTGGCAGTGGCCGGGGGATTATTAATATCACCGGCACTACTTAACTGCTCAGCAGCAGGTCCCCGTTTTAAAATTTCACTTGCTGAATGGTCATTTCACAAAACACTCTTTGCAAAACAAATGACCAATCTTGACTTTCCTGTTGCAGCGAGGGAGTTGGGTATCGACGGACTGGAATATGTTAATCAGTTTTTTAAGGATAAAGCAAAGGATGAAAAATACCTGGCTGAGCTCAAAAAAATATGTGCCGGGGAAAATGTAGAAAGTGTCCTTATAATGTGTGATGCCGAAGGAATGGTAGGCCATCCGGAAGAATCAGAACGAATAAAAACCGCAGAAAACCATAAGAAATGGATTGACGCAGCTGCATTTCTGGGCTGTCATTCTATCAGGGTAAATGCAGCCAGCCAGGGTAGCTACGAAGAACAACAAAAACTGGCTGCCGACGGATTAAGGAGAATTTGTGAATATGGTGATACAAAGAATATAAACGTAATTGTAGAAAACCATGGAGGCCTTTCCAGCAACGGGGAGTGGCTTTCGGGAGTAATGAAACTGGCGGACCATAAACGTGTAGGTACTCTCCCCGATTTTGGCAACTTCATTATAAACAGGCAGACAGGAGAAGAGTTTGACAGATACAGGGGAGTTGAATTGCTGATGCCTTATGCTAAAGGAGTAAGCGCCAAATCGCACGACTTCGACAGTGAGGGCAATGAGATACATTCAGACTATTACCGGTTGATGAAAATTGTAAGTGATTCAGGTTACAGGGGATGGGTAGGAATAGAGTATGAAGGAAGTGAATTGCCTGAGAAGGAGGGCATACTGGCAACTAAACGGTTACTGGAAAAGGTATTTGAAACATTAGGCTGATCATCTTCTGAACGGATTAGAACGTTTTCTTTTCCAAAAAATTGATTTGTTAACTTTTCTGCTTTTTGTATAGTTGCTTCTGTGCAGCCTTCTGTCAGGAATAGCAGAGTATAGAAGTCCGACGCTAATTTGGGATGTCATGGACCAACATGATGCAGACTTAAGGCTTTCAGTGCCATCAGAACTAATATAGTTATAATTAGGAACCCCGTTTACAATGTCTGAATTGATAAATGATACTGTTCCGTCAATATAAATATCAAATTTATCAGTCATTTTAATTGTACTTCCCAGTCCTGCACCCCCGCTGAATGCAGCTCGTTTTGGATAATCGCTGTTGCGGGTTCCCCTGGCATATAAAACGCCAACATCGTATTCAACGCGGTAAAACGGATCCCGGAATGTAAAATCGGTACCGGTGAATGCAACTCCCCCAAAGGCTTTAAGAAAGATATTAGCCTCATCCCCGATTGGCATAAAATACCAGCGGGCAGTTCCCAAAAGAGATAAAACATTGGTTTGATAGATCAATGCCTCAGTTGGATAGGGATAACTATCGGGTAAGGGGTTATTACGTGAAAGAAAAAAATTATATAAAGGAGCCTTATCTGTATGTCCGTAAAGGTTCATATAGTCAAACTCCATCCCCACTTCAAAATCTGAAGTTACCGGTGCCATAATTTCTGCGTCAGCCCCGATCCTGAATGCAGGACTGAAATCGCTGCTTCCCGGATGTGTCAGCATGTCAGCCCCCGGATGTTTGATTTCAGCTTTCCCCGGTTCAGTTATAAAGAATGAAGAATTGGCACTCAGCCTGTACCGGAATATCTGTGAAGAGGCTAAATTAAAAAACAGAAGGGCAATAAACGTAAATATCAGGTGACGATTCATTATGGTTATAATTTATTTTCAGGGTTTCAAGATATTACTTTACTTCGGATTTTAAAAAATTATTTTCATTGGTATTCGATGGAACTCCCTTGAAAATTATAATATTGCTTCTATGTGAATAAAATTTATTGATGGTCGTTTCACCTGTTCTGTTTTATTTCTTTGGCATCAACAAGTTTAAATAATTTATCAGATCTTCTTATCTTTTCCGGGACAGGAACAGATATATGCTGCCCTTTAAGTCCCTCTGCAACACTCTCCAGCTCAAAACGGATCTCATCAACCACAGACTCAACCACCCCCGTAGTGGGGCCGGTAACAATTATATTATCGCCGGTTTTCAGATTCCCTGTTTCAAGTTTGAATTCAGCAACTCCGATATTAGTAAAATAGTTAGTACACTTTCCTAAATAAATTTTCCGTTTTGTAGCTTGTGAGCCATAATTGGCGCTCCATTCACCCAGCCGCTGGCCAAGATAGTAACCATTCCAGAAACCCCGGTTAAAAACTGAAGCCAGCCTCTCATTCCAGTTTTCAATCTTTTCTTTTGTAAATGAATTGCTGAAATAGGATTCCACAGCCTCTTTGTAACACTCCACAGTTGTTTTTACATACTCCGGCGAACGGGCACGGCCTTCTATCTTCAGAACAGTAACTCCGGCATCCAGAATTTTATTGAGGAAATGGATTGTTTTAAGATCTTTTGGAGACATAATATATTCATTATCGATCTCCAGTTCCGCTCCTGTCTCTTTATCAGTTACCAGATAAGCCCTCCTGCATGTCTGCAGGCATGCCCCCCGGTTGGCTGATGAGGCCATTTCGTGCAGACTCAGATAGCATTTACCACTAATTGCCATACATAAGGCACCATGTACAAACATCTCAAGCCTGACCAACTTCCCTGAAGGGCCTTTAATTTGCTGCCTGATAATCTCATCATTAATTTCATGTACCCGTCCAAGGTTTATTTCCCGTGCCAGAACCATTACATCAGCAAATTGTGCATAAAAACTTACTGCTTCAATATTTGTAATGTTTACCTGTGTGGATATGTGTACTTCCAGGTCTATTGACCGGGCATATTGAATGACTGAAATATCTGCGGCAATAACAGCGGAAATTCCGCACTCTTTAGCTGCATCAATAATTTTATGCATCTGCCCGATCTCATTATTGAAAATCTCAACATTCAGGCTTAAATAGGTTTTAACACCGTTTTCTGCAGCAATCTTACCTATTTTTTTCATGTCATCCAGTGAAAAATTCGCAGATGACCTCGACCGCATGTTGAGATTTCCCACTCCGAAATAAACTGATCCGGCGCCTCCCCGGATCGCTGCCATCAGGGTTTCTAAAGATCCGACAGGCGCCATTATTTCAACTTCCCTGCTAATCATAGTCTGATTAAAAATTTTTATACAAATTTCTCTCTTTTTTGGAGATTATAAAGGCCATAGAGTATAAAAATTACCGAACCAACCCCTAAAAATATTCTGTTTTTGGTAACTATCCCCTGCCAGATAATCTCATTGTAGTTAGTTGGAAGCTGAAAAGGATTTAAAAAAACATTCCATTGAGTTCTTGCTATGTTATTCTGGATCATCAACAATGCCACACCAATAAGGATCACTATTACTGCTGTCCCGTTACCATTTTTAATTACCGTAGAGAACATAAATGATAAAGAACCCATAAAAATTACAGGATACATCAACTGATAAGCCATTTCTAAAACATCTACCCTGTAAAGCAAAACAGAAGCGACGAAAGAAAAAAGTACAATCATTAAAAATACCAGTATATAAATCAATAATAAACGAACCAGCCAGACTTTGTACCTGTAATTCGGAATGCCAAAAAGTATTTCGAGCATTCGTGAATCATCATCACTTTGAATTCCAAAAACTGTAGGATAAAATATAAGAAGGATCCCCGGAAAGATAAGCAGTGAGTAAACAACTACTTCACTAAATATTACATTATTCCAGACCATTTGAATTGCAAAAATCAGAAAAAACGCAAATGCTGCAAGCAGGAACCAGATAAACCTGCCTGAAAAGATAATCTTCATATTATACCTGATCATCCTCCATTTATT
>JAAYJR010000269.1 GCA_012522835.1 Bacteroidales bacterium | reverse complement strand
TCCTGTCGCGGTTCAAATTTGAATTTAAAGCATTACAGGTGGTATTTGCATTTTCAATGACCTGGAAATCAAACATTCCAACGCAGATAAAATCAGCTCCATTTTTAAATGAATAGTTGAATCCGTCTTCGGGCTTAATTGCCCCTGCAGCCAGGACTTTATATGCTATCCATGGTATTTCAATATTTTTAAAGAAATTTGCAGTCTCCTCAGCATCAACGCACCAGATATTATCGTGCTGCTTATTGTGATCAGTACTGCTGCCTTCATTAATGATATACTCATTTCTGTTTTCTGCGGGATGGGCTGACCAGTACTTATCATGATGTAAAGTTTTCATAAGAAAATCGGGTTCGATACCATAATCAAGGCATCGCTTTATAGTATTAACAGCATGAGCCGCGGTACCTGCAATCAGTCCCTGTGACCTGATAAACTCTATAGGTTTTGCAAGGTAATCAAGTTTGCCGTTATAAACAATTTTATCGGCGATATTACCCATCACGAACGCTCCGACAGCTCCATTATCAATAGCAAGCTGAATATTGGAAAGATCATTATCATCAGGATAGGTCTGTGCCAGCCATTGCATCTTACCACCTCTTCTCCAAAACTCTTTAAGTATTCTGATTGTCTGTTCGTCGGTTCTGAGAATTACTGTGTTAATACCAACATCCTGATAATACCATAGTGTTTCAATAACTTTCTCATCGCTGTGATATTGCTTAATCCATTTAGATACATAAATCAGATCACGTGCATGGGCAAAACCTGCAATCAGATTACCGCCCGGGACAAGCCGGCTGATTTCAATATTTTTAATTTTACCTGCCGGCACCTTCCCAACCAGTTTGTTCAGATCAAAATTTTCCCTTACCATCAGCGATGCACTGGAAACCGCATCAGCTTTTTTAAGTCCCTCCTCTTCATAGCTCAACCATCCTGCCTTCTTTGCCATTCCGAAAAATACTCCCCCGAAAACAGGC
Source organism: Bacteroidales bacterium (assembly GCA_012522835.1). GTDB lineage: Bacteria > Bacteroidota > Bacteroidia > Bacteroidales > Prolixibacteraceae > JAAYJR01. Next base: position 2,954 of record JAAYJR010000269.1, on the reverse strand, counting down.
AGAACAGCCAGATTTTTAATGAACTCTCTCCTTTGATTGTCAGTTGCTAAAATCTCATGGTTGATTTGTTCAGGGAATTTTTTATTAATCCTTTTTTGCTGAATAAATTTCAGAAGGCGGTCGATACCCCACGAAAAATCTTTACGCACAAAAATAAATAGCATCAGAACAGCAGCTTCAATAATCTGGTAATTTATGATAAAATAGTGTCCTTCTGAAGAGGGTTTCATAAACGGAGGAGAAGCTATATAGTAAATAGCAAGTAACAGAACTCCTGCAGCACTGGCTATCCTGGTAAATAATCCCAGTATCAGACCGGTACCAATTAGTATCAGTCCCCAGACATTCAAAAAATCAGCTACTGCCAGAGCATCAGGATTGGATATCAGCCAGCGGAAAAATCCTGAAAAAATCCAACGGGACTGGAATAAGTAGCCATAGGCAGACCAATTATCTGCAGCAAGTTTAATAACACCTTCATATAAAAAATGCCAACCAACTAATATTCTTAGTACAGTTAATATTATTGGCATAAATTGTGACTCTTTTTTCACCTGTTTCAAATTTAATCAGTTTATGTCAACCGGCTTACATCTTAACAGGGGTAAAAGATAATCAAAAGTTTAAGCAGTTCTTGGCTTCAAATGGGATAATTTATAAAAATTAGTGATGCGAAGCAAAAATCGGGATTCAAGCAACCTGCTTTGGTGGTGGAGAATCCGATTTTAGCAAATTATTTAACGCTCAAATTTTTGATTTATTGGTTTTGATGGTATGTAATCTGTACCCCATAATTCTGATGTTATCATTAAATCGGCAGAATGCCTGTTACAGGCTACTGGTATATTATGTAACCTGCATTGGCGTAAAAGCATCATAATATCAGATTCGTGAGGATTGGCCGATAAATCGTCTATTAAGAATACACATAAATCAATTTTCCCTTCTACTACTAATGAGGCTATTTGAGCATCTCCCCCAAGTGGCCCGGAGTTCATTTTTGTTATATCCGGGTTCAATCCTTTTTTTGTCAGTACCTGCTCAATTAATGTGCCAGTGGTTCCGGTACAAATTAAGTAATTCTTAACTAAAGTGTCTGAGTTATATTCAACCCATTCCATCATGTCAGCTTTCCTGGCATCATGAGCTATGAGTGCAATTGTCTTGTCTTTTATCATTTAAAATCTTTTAAACTTTTCTTAGTGCAAAATTACTATTAAAATTGATGAATCATTCCAATAATACTGTAATCGACAATATTAGCAAAGATTTAACATAATATGAGACGAGCATGGTTCTCAAATCAACCAGGGGTATAATTAAAAAATTTCCCCTGATTCAAATCCTGGCAGGCTGTATGATAACATCGAATATTGCTTATTTTAATCATATGAGAAGAAAAAATTATCTGTTTTCCGGCAATAAACGGAACAATAGCTGATTATTGATAGTGAGAAAGCGGCAGCACACAATATTCCTGTATTGCTATTCCTGATAATTTGAATTTAAAGGTTATATTTACTTATAAAAGATATTAAAGTAATTCCATAAAAAAATAAGAAAAGGATTTTGAAAGAGACTGACAAACGGAGGTGGCTTGAGATAACAGCGGTTATAGTAACCGGTGTAATGAAGTATGTTTTAATGGACTGGCTGAACCTTCGTGCATTTTATATTGCTGCTGCATCTATTTTTTGGTCGGGTTATATTTATAAAAGGTATAGGGTAAATGAGTTTATTTTGCAGCAGTGGGGCTTTCGGAAGGATTTCTTTAAAAAGACTTTCCTGTTTTTAACGCCTTTTGTATTGGTTATGATTGCAGCCATCATTTGGTATGGTATTTCTTATAATGCAATCTTTCTAAACTGGCATGTAATTCCTGTTTTTCTGTTTTATCCCGCGTGGGGAATTATTCAGCAGTTTTTAATAGTGGCACTTGTTGCCGGAAATTTGCAGGCAATTTCAACGGTGAATCTCAGTAAAACTCAGATATTCTTATTGACCTCAATGTTTTTTGCATGGGTCCATTATCCCAGCCTGCCTTTAATGGTTTTTACATTTTTTATGGAATTTGTGTTTTTAATTGCCTATTTTAAGTGGAGAAACCTATGGCCACTCGGACTTTTTCACGGATGGGTTGCCAGTCTGCTTTTATTTTTCGTACTGGGCCGTGATTTGTGGAATGAATTGTGGACAGTTTTTTAGATTTAAATATGGAAAAACCTTTTCAGGTCAGTCACTCTTTTCAGACGGTAATGGATATACAATAACAGAATGGAAATTAGCACAGCAGAAATCATTACTATCAGGCTCCATCCCAGATGAATTGTGCCACGAAAATAGATCGAAATCATTCCTTCGGTATAAGCAGAAAGCAATCCGGCAGCAATCAGGGCCCAGGCAATGATGTTCAGTCCCTTTTGTTTTGAATTCCATATTAAATAAATGAGGGCAATGAAGGTTGCATAAAAAGCGAGTAACACGGGTAATCCTAATTTAATTTTCCAACCTGTTTCACCGGCATAAAGATCGAACAGGATAAAAAGGCCGGCAACTGACAAAAAACTAAGGACAACCATGAGGGTAATCTTTTTACGCAAAAATGTGTTCAAAGTAAAATTTATGAACAAAACCAGGCTGATCGTTGCCGGGTATCTTGACCAGGTTATGTCCCTGTTACCAATAAAATCGACGAATATGGTGATAATAATACCGGAAATAAGAATCATTCCGGATATTTGCCAAAAGATTTTTCTTTTCTGATATCCTGTAAGGCGCTGATAATCGGTTAGTAATTTTTCTTCCCGAAGCGCCCTTCCTGATTTTATAAAATCAGCATTTTCAGTGGTTTTATCCAATATGCGTTCCCCGCATAAAGAACAGAAATTAGCATTCTCTTCCACTTCTACTCCGCAATTCGGACAATGTGCCATAACTTCTATTGTTTTGGTTCT
>JAAYJR010000585.1 GCA_012522835.1 Bacteroidales bacterium | reverse complement strand
CATCAGAACCTGACCATGTTTTACCTCCGTCGCCAGAGTATCTGCCGGCAAGGTATGCAGGGGCATGGTCACCTCCTGAACTACCGTAATAATGACTGTACACAAATAAAATCCTCCCGTCTTTAAGATTTACAAAATCCCCTTCACTGTTCCGCGGATTATTATCTGAGGGGGCAAGCCTCAAAACAGTTTCAGGTGGTGAAATCCTGTTGCTGCTTACACCCCTGTCCATACATGAAGTAAGCTGCATGACAAAAACAGTCAGCATGCTTAACATCAGACCATTAAAAAAACAATACTTCAATTTTTTTTTCATAGCTCAAATATTTAGGATTTATAATTTATTAGCATAAACCAATTTTAATAAACAGAACAGCTTGAATTACTTTTATTTACTGTCATATATTTTAATCATAGTTTTGATCCTTTCATCCCATAAATATCCCAACCTGATGTTGACCATCTTGAATGATTGTCATATCCAAACATGGCAGTAGATGCAGAAATGGGGTATACTGCTTCAATATTCGAATTTTGTAAAAAAGAGACTGCCTCTTCTCTATTGCCAAAAAGGGGCATTACCCATCTAAGGTGCTGGCTGACAGCATGGTCATTAGATTCATAAATTTCAATGCCGTCAACGCCTGCATCGATCAATCCGATAGCGCGGCGAAGTGCCGGAACGATGCCGGGCCCGTGCCCAGTTGACCAGGTTGACCCTACTCCGCCGAAAACAGATACATCATATCTGGTTCCAAGCAAGAGATAAGGTTCAACATTATGACTCCTGGCTCCTTCCCCTCCCCTTTCCTCCAGCGGTACCAGCTGTAATCTGTCAACCAGCCCTTCCTTAAGCCATTGCCCTATATCCAGTCCCTGGGCCAAATTCCAGTCTACTCCGGATGAAGGGACCCTTACTGCAACAATCAGATCTTTATCTCTGCTGCTTTTCTTTTTTGCAAGTCCTTTTTTTAATTCACGCAAAACCTCAGTAAAAAAATCTGCACGCCAACTTACCCAGTCTTTATAGCCGGGATCACCCCCGTCAATCTTCAAAGGGTCAACACCTGTCAGCCGTTTGTATGCAGCAACCATTTCAGGATGGTAAAGAAGCATCGGAACCTGTCTGCATGTCCCGATAAGAAGTCCGTCCACATCCCGCTTAGCCACTTCAAAAAATATATCTGCCCTTTCTTTACGAACTTCAGGGAAAAAGTATGAGACAGCACTACTTCTGGGTGAATCAGCATTTTTCTGCCACTGCCACCACTGTTGATTCTCTTTAAACCATTTTGAAGAAAACATACCTCCATATGATGTAGTTCCATAATGCCGGTTCATCCCCAACCATGGAGTTACATCTTTCAGAAATCGCCCTCTCTTTGCCAGGACTTCATCCAGTGGATCAAATTCATTTATCATTATTATCCGGGGATGATAACGTTTGACCCCGGAATCTGACCTTAACGCCTCCTCATACGGGACAGCCGGGAACCTGCTTGCATCCGGCAGCTGGCTGTTATATTCAACCCATGAACGGCCAATTGCCCAATCCAGATTCAAACCCAGCTCTGCCTGCGCTCCAAAGAGAGTTTCAAACTGATCAGCTTTTAACCTCACACATCCATTTCCAGTATGAAAGTAGTCCGCCCAGTCATTAATCCCGTTTAACCTAACAGGCGGATCTGACAGCTGCTGATAAAAAAGCTCAACAGAGCCTGATGTAACAGGTATCAAAACAAGTTTTTTTATCCCCGATACTTTTGGTTTTGAAACTTCTGTATCCCTTGAATAGCCAAACAGTTTTATACTGCCCTGTCCCATATCAGCAGCTTCGACAAAGATCATATCATCTGAAACAGTAACCGGCTCCTTATCAGGGCTATGTCCTCTGTTCCCGGATACAACACGGACCAGTCCCTTATCAGTAACCTGAATAATACAACCATCTTCTGAATATGGCTGCACAAAAACGGCATAATGTCCTTTTAGTGGAAGGTTTAATTCAAGAGGTTCAGCAATTGCACCAGATTTATTAGATACAGCTATTCCCTCGTCTGAGGATAAAAATTCCCATCCGTCCTTCAAATTTAAATTATCACTTACAGCGGCAGAAAAGTTTGTCAATACAACTTCTTCCCGTAAACTGTCCCTTTCTAATGTCCATGGTGCTAAAGGACTTACAGCTATCCTGCTATTGTCATCATCCCTGCGGTGGTAAACAATAGCCGGACCCTCCTCCCACAACTTACCTTCCATCTCAGGATAAAGGGATATATAATATTCTCCCGAACCCCATTTTTTGGGATTTACAGGTTCTGACTGCCACTTATCAGACTGGTCCAGCTCCAACTCTTTGTCAATAAAAAGCCGTCCGCTCTGACCTCTTACCTGTAACCTGCAATGCAAGCTCCTGACAGGTGACCCCGGGGTCAGCCGATACATAATACGCAAGTCATCCTGATCCTTTAATACATTCTTATGCAGTTTCAATCCCAGGGGTGCTTCAATCCCATACATGGGATTAAACAATACCTGCCGTCCCTGGCCCGCCAGCAACCTTCCCCTGCCCGATTGCATCGAAGAAAATGTCGTAGCGCTAATCGTTGAGGCTTTATCCGATAATCCCTGACTTAAAGAAATTTGATACAAATTTACTGAAGACCCTTTTTCTTTTATTGAAATATCTAATTGATAGCCTGACTGATACACATCTCCTGAAACAAAATCAAATTCAGGAGGTGAAGTCATCAGACCTAAGGAAATTTCAGCAATATTACCTCTAAAGATTGTCTCTTCATACTCTTTACTTGATCCATCGGGAAGTATCTTCAGTAAACTAAATTCCAGTTCAGAAGAAGAAATTAAATCCCATATTGGATCAATTGTCAAATTATTTGGCTGGCCCGGAAAAAACTCAAGAACTCCATCACTGAACAGAGCTTCATTTATTGAAATTTTTATAATATTTTCTCCCGATGCATGATTACCGGAGCATACTATTATAATACAAATTGATATATATAATAATACCTGTTTCATTACTGAGAATTTATTGTCATATCAATTGGTTTATAAATTTTTATCTGGTATTATTAAAATCCTTCTTATCTCATTATATTGTTAATTTTCAATGGCATTTACCTTATTCCGGGTCGTTTCACTTCATATAAAAATTCATATTTTTTTGCTATCTGCTGGTATAATATCTAACAGACTTTCAATAAATTACTGGTATACCCACGACTTGTCAAGAAGAGTAATATCGGTAACTGCCAGTCCGGTTCCCTTAGATCTGCTTCCGGCACAATTACCCAACAAAATATTCTGATCATCAACAAAATGAATTGCAAT
>JAAYJR010000549.1 GCA_012522835.1 Bacteroidales bacterium | reverse complement strand
TGACTGAGATTGTACCAATCAGGAAAACATCCTTTTCAATGGCATCGGCAAACATTTCGCAGCTTTCCCGAAGAATTTCGGGAAGCTGAGAATAGAGTTCTGTTGGGATGCGGGGAGTGTTGAAGATGGTTTCTTCATTTACCCCTAAATCCCCTGAAGGGGACTGGGAAACGCCGTCAGGTCTTTTAGACGCTGACGGGTTTGTTTTCGGCTGAGTGGTTACCAAGCTAATTCCGGCTTGTTGTGCAAGGTGGAAGAAAGTTTTAATGGTTACTCCATGACCTTTTGCCTTCAAACAATTATCAAATTGTTTATCGCAAACAGTTTGGGAATATTCCGGGTAAAACCGACTGGCACGATGAAAATAGTCTCTGCCTGCTTCACCAAATTCATCTGCAAAGGAAAAACCAATATCCCGCCAATCGGAATAATTGGCGGTAATGTCGGAGTGAGATTCTTCGAGACGTTGAATGATGATTTCGACATCGTTCATAGTGCTGTTGTCGGAAATACCCCTCCGTCCTTCGGACACCTCCCCTGAAACAGGGGAGGAATTGGAGCTTTTTCCAACTGTTGGTTCGGATTTTTGTAACCAGTGCTGTACTTCGAATTTCTTTTTCATGATTACAATATTATTGGGGTGAACATTGAAAACTTGAACATCATCATGGTGTAGTAAAGTAGGAATGGTATTACTACCCACCACAAAGGATGGATTACTGATGCCGTTTTTTGAAGCATCGTTTTTAAAAGTGCGAGAAATTTATTTAGTTTCATCTTTTTCAACTTTAGCGTTTAAATATTTCGGATTGATGTAAGCCTCCGGTTCGTGAGGCAGAAAACAAGCACGGGAAATGTCCTTACCTGATTTGTCCACTTCCAGTCGGTAAACCTCTTTGATGTAATTGGCAATTGCCTGAAAGAAGTTTTGGTGTGTTGATTCGGTGATGTCAATGGAAATAATCCATTTTAACCCATCGCCGGAAGGGGAAATAAAGAGCAATTCCGTATCAAAATATTCATCATTTAGTAATTGATTTTTCAATTGCTGAAGGTTGTGGATATGGTCAAAATCAATGGTCAGCAAACCGGAATGATTCATTAAAGCTTTATCGTTGCGCTTTGAAAAAGTGCCGGAGAAAGTGACGTAATCGAATTGAGAAGCTTTGAATTTTCGGGCTTCATCCTTATTTTGGGTTGCTCTCAGTTGGTTGGTTATATGGCTATATTTCCCGGATTTAATCGCCTCATAAGCATCAACTAAACTTAGGGTATTGTTAGGGTGAATATTGCTAACAGGAGCTTTGAAATAGCTGAATTTTGGAGCGTGAACCACTGGTTTAACTTCCTCAGTTTTGACTTGTTCCGGGAAAATGCGGTTACTATAAAAGTGGTGTTGTTCTCCAATGTGAAGGTGTAATTCTTCGTTAAGTTTCCCTAATAATTCACTACCTGACAGTTTGTAATGGAGTTTTGCAAAATCAAAGGGATTGCCTTTGAAATCGGGTAATTCTGTATCACTGTACATAAATACCCAATCTACATTAATGAGTTTAAGCGTAAGCTTATTCTCATTAAATGGGTTCTTTGCCGGACTGCATTCCTTTCCTGAAAGATGGACCACAATTTCATCGGGATAATATACTCGCAGAATATGCGAGTATATATTTAGCCCGTAATGTGTTTTGTCAAGAATATCCTTCTCCTTAATCATGGCTATCATTTTTAAGGGTTCGGGAATAATTGCTTTCCAGGAGCTTTTCAAGGTCGGCAACTTTGTAATAGAATTTACCATTGATTCGTGAAAAGGGGAGAATCCCCGTATCCCGCAATGATTGTAATGTGCGCTTGCTGATTTTTAGGGCAAGCATAACATCCTGCCCGTCAATCCATGCTTGTTTGAACTTCTCCGTTCTGGTTTGTTTAAGAACCAGAAGTTGAACTTTGATTTCTTTAATGGCGCTTGAAAGCTCCAGTAAAAGTTGCATTATCTCCATCATAGCTCAACCCTCCCCTTTTTGATGAGGTAATTTGCAGCTTGCTGCTTAATTTCCTCCTGAGAACATTGTTTGTTCGATAACAGCCAATTGTCAAGCTCTTTACGGTTGAAATATAATTTCTTACCGTTGGGCTTATATGATGGAATTACCCCGGTGCTGGTCATTTTATAGAGGTGTGAATGCGATACCTCTAAATAGATTGCCGCTTCGTTAAAGGTTAATACTTCTTTTTGAAGCAAGTTCTGTTCTGTCAGCATTCTTTCGATGCTGTCTAACTTTTGAATGATATACTC
>JAAYJR010000290.1 GCA_012522835.1 Bacteroidales bacterium | reverse complement strand
CTTCTGCTGTGATCAGTTCGATGTCGTTCCAGCTGTTTCCGTTAATCTCCTCGATGATGACTACAGAGCGAATAAACCGAATCTGGACCACTGATCTCAGTGCCATATTGTTCCAGGAACTGATTCTCAAGATGGGCCATGTGTTCATCGATCCGGGTCAGATAGATCCTGTCCTGTTCGATCAGATAGCAACATTTAACAGCATCAAGTAAAGCTTCAAGGGAACGATACAGCTGAACAATTGTCCTGTACGGTCTGTATGGCGCATGATCAATGATGTTCAAAAAGTCACCCAGGTTGATTTGCTGATAGCGCCGGCAGCCGGAAACCTCATGAAACGTGTCCTGATAGGCTGCATACAGAACATAGCACAGAGCTTTTGCATCATAGGTGTTCATGCCCGTCAATGAACACAGCGACTGATGCAGGTGTGAAAAATGCAGCGGATCAAAGCGGATAATATTCATTGTAACCTCCAAATGTGTTGCTGGGGTATAAAAAAACACGCCAGATGGCGTGTAAGCACTTTAAATAACGTGAGTAACGATTATCTTTGCTGTTCCTAACTTCGCTTTCGGTACCAGTTATCCAGTAATCTAATGATGGTTTCCTCAATTTGTTGTGGCGTTGCGTCCTTGGAAAAATACTTGGTAATCTTCTGCTGTTTGATGCTGATTTGACTGTACTGTGGCTTAGGTTCAAGCATAATTTCATCCATTGCCGAACGATCCAGTCTTCCCTGCTGAGATTCCTGGTTATGATCTGAGACAACTCAACTACCAGTATAATGGCAGTGGCATCGTAGAAAAAGCCAATGATCTTCTTGTGGCACGCCGACAGAAAAATACGTCGATACAATGGACGCGCAGAGGTGTCGATGCGCTTCTGGCTTTCAAAACCAGCTTTCTGAATAATCAATGGAACAGTTACTGGGAGCACAGGGGTAGCGCAGCATAATCACCCTACTTTTTCATGCTATGATATAGGTGGATCAGAAAAACCTAAATAAACATATGAGGAGACACAATCATGAACGGTTCAGCACAAATGCTATTTCAATATATGGAAGGATCATCAAAACGATTCATCATACCAGTTTACCAACGTAATTATGACTGGCAAATAGAACAGTGCAAACAGTTGTATGACGACTTGGTAAAGCTTAACAGGTCTGGTGCCGATAGTCATTTTTTCGGCAGTATTGTTTCCGCTAAAGATAATACTACTGGTATGCAAGAGTATCTGATAATAGATGGACAGCAGCGGCTTACGACTGTTTCTCTTCTTTTGCTTGCAACATATACCCTATTATCAACAGGTGTCATTTCTGCAAACAAACCAAAACTTCAGGATAAAATTCTTGAGGAGTACTTGATCGATAAATACGAACCAGATGATACCAAAATGAAGCTTAAACCGATCAAAGAAGACTCAGCAGCCTTTAGTAATCTTCTGGCCGATGCTGCGGATCATATCAGGGCGTCAAATATCACAATCAACTACAATTATTTCTACCGTAGAATTCAACAAGGCGAGCTTAATACCGATGAGATATTTGACGCATTTTGCAAGCTGCAGATAATCAATATTTTTCTGGGATCCGAGGATAACCCTCAGCTTATTTTTGAGAGTCTTAACTCAACGGGTATGGATCTCAGCGAAGGCGATAAAATCAGAAACTATATTCTCATGGGTATCACACCAGCAAAGGTCCAGGAGAAGTATTATGAAAAGTACTGGAACAAAATCGAAAAGTGTACTGATTACGATGTCAGTTCTTTTGTCAGGGACTATTTAAGTATTAAGCTACAATCTACACCGACTATGAAGAAGGTGTATATAGTATTATGGGTATGCACTTGACTAAGGT
>JAAYJR010000398.1 GCA_012522835.1 Bacteroidales bacterium | reverse complement strand
GAGTCAGGTACTATTGCTTATTAAGAGTTATTATTATAACAACGAGTTCAATCTCATACCATTTAAATTTAACACTAATAATGAGATTAAATAATTACAAAATTTTAAACAGATGACTAAAATAATTCTTCTCCCATTTATCTCACTTCTGTTATTTGGCAATCCTGCTTATGCCCAGGATAATAAAAATTCGGTTTTTTATACAACATCGGGCAGTAAAAAACAGTGGATAACAACTCAGAATAACCACAGGGCCTTATACAGTATAATATATAGAGATGCATGTAAACTGCTTGATGAAAGGTCAGAATATATTGACGGGTTAAACAGCGAATCAGACTGGATTGAATATCAAAAAGAGGCAAAAGCCAAACTGTGCAATTCGCTTGACAAATTTCAAAAAACACCTCTCAACAGCAAGATAACCGGTAAATTGGAGAGGGAAACATTTACCGTAGAAAAAGTATTATTCGAATCTCATCCGAAATTTTATGTTACTGCCTGCATGTTCATCCCGAAAAACAGACAAAAACCTGCCCCTGCAGTAAAATATGTATGCAGACATACTGACCTTGGATTCAGAAGTGACGGATATCAGAAGGTAATACTAAACCTTGTAAACAAAGGATTTATTGTATTTGCGGTTGATCCACTGGGACAGGGAGAGCGCGTGCAGTATCCTGACAGTGAGACAGGAAAGTCAAAAGTCGGCGGCACCACAAGAGAACACTCTTATGCAGGTGTACAGACACTGCTTACAGGCTCATCACTCAGTGATTATTTTATTTGGGATGGTATAAGGTCGCTTGACTATCTGGAAACACGTAAAGAGGTTGATATGAAGAGGATAGGAATAACAGGCCGTTCAGGAGGAGGTACACAATCTGCAATGATTGCAGCAAGTGATGACCGCATATATGCAGCTGCCCCTGAATGTTATATAACGAATTTCAAAAGGCTTTTACAATCAATAGGGCCACAGGATGCCGAACAAAATCCATACAATGCAATTGCAAAAAAGTTTGACCATCCCGATTTTATCCATATCAGGGCACCCAAACCAACCCTCCTGGTCACAACTACACACGATTTTTTCAGTATTCAGGGAGCCAGAGAAACTTTTGCTGAAGCAAAAAGGTCATATACCGCTCTGGGAAAACCAGAGAACCTGGAAATGACTGAAGACCTGGGAGTGCACGAGTCAACACAAAATAACAGAGAGACTGTTTATGCATTCTTCCAAAAACACCTTAATCTCCCTGGAGATAAGACCGATGAAGATATAGAACCATTTGCCATTGATGAACTTTATGTGACCGTTACCGGACAAATAGCTTCTTCCCTCGATGGAGTAACAGTTTATGACCTGAATAAAAAGTATTACCCCGGGAAAAATTTTTCAGAAAAAAATATTAAACGCACTGTTGCTGAAACAGCGGGGATAGATTTCAGCCGAAAACTGACTTCAGCGGTGTATACAGGCAAATTAACACCAGATGAAAATTATGTCGTTGAAAAATATTTCCTTGAGAATGACCGTAATGACTTCCTTTTGCCGGTTTATGTCGCAAAAAAAGATCAGTCCGGACCTGTTGAAAAGGCAGTTATCTGGATGCATCCACAAGGGAAAGAGACTATTTTGCAGCAACCATTGCTTGCAGAATTGATAAACTCAGGGTTTGCAGTTATTTCAGCTGACATGCCCGGTACCGGTGAACTATACGATCCCGGATTCAGTGGTGATGGCATTATAAAAGGAGTGCCTTTCAACTATACCTTCGGGGCTAATCTTACAGGTAAAAGCATTACCGGTATTAAAGCAGAAGCTTTCGATCTGCTGATCCAGTTCATAACTGAGGATGAAAGATTTAAAAAATCAGAATTACTTGCTTTAGCGCAGGGTACCGCCCTCTCAGAGATTATGCATTATGCCATCCTGAGAAATCCATTTAAAAAAATTGCTGCGGTTGACCCTCCTGTGACATCAAAAGAAATTTTGGATAATGAATATTATGATCCGGAACAGGCCTTCAGCAAAGTCCCGGGAAGCCTTAAATATTATGACCTGCCTGACCTGATGTCATACCTGCCGGCAGGAAGCATTAAAACCTGCATCAGCAAGGCAGAGTTGACTATCAGCAGTAATGCTGCCAGGGAAATAAAAACATTTTTCGATAATTAATAACAGTTCAGTCTTATGCATTTCAAATACCGTAGCTCAACTATATTAAGCATTCTGACAGCTTTTATCTTCGTAATTGCCTCCTGCAAATACAATCCCGGAAAACAGGAATCAGAAAAAACAAGCAAAGTTGTTGTACCTGATGGATGGGAATCTCTTTTTAACGGCGAATCATTGGAGGGTTGGGAAGTGACAAATTTCGGGACCCAGGGTCCTGTAAATATTTCGGAAGGAAATATTATACTTGGCATGGGCGATGGTTGCACAGGGATAACCCTGACCGGCGATTTCCCCGTTAAAGATTATGAAATATCCCTTGACGCAAAAAAAATCAGCGGTAATGATTTCTTTTGCGGATTGACCTTCCCTGTCGAAGATTCATATTGCTCTCTTATTATTGGAGGCTGGGGAGGCCCGGTTGTCGGACTGAGCACAATTGACGGACTCGATGCCTCAGAAAATGAAACCCGGATCCTGAAAAAATTCGATCATGGCACCTGGTACAGGATCAGGCTCAGGGTTACCGGTGAAAAGATTGAAACTTGGATAGATGATGAACAGATCATAAACTTTTCAACTGAAGGCCGTAAACTGAATATCAGGCCTGAAGTCAGCCTGTCAACACCATTGGGTATTTGTTCATGGGTGACCACTGCAGCTGTTAAAAATATTATGCTGAAAAAGTTTTAGAGATTTAAATTTCTTTTAATTTGATCTTAACCGGATTTCTGCAAAAATTAATGATCCAATAATTAGTCTCATAATAAAAAGGTAGTAAATTTAATTACATTAAAAGGAATGGTAGAAACTGAAAATGAAAATGCATTCGCCCGGATTACCCTGACGGATAATTCCATAAAGATCACCGGCTATGGACGTGAAGAGACCAGGGAATTGACCGTAAAATAATTCATAACAATTTATACTACTGCTAATTAATGTTTGATAATAAAAAACAAATTTCAATACTTGCCATAGTTGCTGTCACATCTTTTATGGGTACATTCCTGATCTCATCAGTAAATATTGCTTTACCATCAATTGAAAAAAGCTTTGGACTTGGTGCTGTTTCGCTTAGCTGGGTGGTTACTTCATTTTTACTTGCCACTGCAATGTTTCTATTGCCTGCCGGCAGGTGGGGCGATCTTACCGGAGTCAGAAAACTGTTTAAAACAGGAATAATAATATTTACATTGGCATCTCTCTTATGCAGTTTTGCAAATTCAGGCTTACAACTTATCCTTGCAAGATATATACAGGGGATCGGAGCTGCACTTACCAGCACTACCGGTCCGGCAATTCTTGTATCAGCTTTCCTGCCCCAACACAGAGGAAGGGTTCTGGGTATATCTGTTTCTGCAGTTTATACAGGACTTGCCTTTGGACCGTTTGCCGGGGGACTACTTACCCAGTACCTGGGATGGAGATCTATTTTTATTGCTGCTTCATTACTGGGTGTGGTAACAATTATAATTGCATTGCTGTTTTTAGGTAAAGATATATCCCAACCCGGAACTAAAATAAGCACTAACAAACTTGATCTGAAAGGAACAGCATTTTACATGCCCGGACTGGTAATGCTTGTTTACGGTTCGTCAAAGATACCTTCTGCCGGTGGCTGGCTATTAATGGCAGGTGGAATTTCGGCACTCGTGATCTTTTGGTTCCTGGAAAGCAGATCTTCTATGCCGGTGATTAACACAAAACTGTTTACCCGCAACCGCCTGTTTGCATATTCGAACCTGGCAGCACTTATAAATTACAGTGCAACATTTGCAATTGTCTTTTTATTAAGCCTGTACCTTCAAAAAATAAAAGGGCTTCCTCCCAGGGATGCAGGAATTATTCTTGTTGCACAACCTGTAATAATGGCTATCTTCTCTCCCGTTGCCGGCAGACTTTCAGACCGGTTTCAACCCCGCTACCTTACAACTTCAGGTATGATATTATGCACAACAGGGCTTGCAGCCTTTGCCTTTTTGAATTCTTCTACCCCGCTGTTCATGATCGTTCTGTTGCTGATATGGGTTGGTTTTGGATTTGCTCTTTTCTCTTCACCAAATATGAATACCATTATGAGTACCGTGAATAAAAACCAGTATGGAATTGCATCCGGAACCGCCGGTACCATGAGGGTAATTGGTCAGATTACAAGCATGACAATCGCTACTCTCTTCTTTGCCGGTATCCTTGGAAGCAGCTCTGTTGAAACAGCCCCTGACCATCTTTTTTTAAAGGTCCTAAAGTGGGGATTTACAAGTTTCACAATAATAAGCGCTACGGGCATCTATTTCTCTTATTACCGCGGAAAAATCAACCGCGAATTAACTTAAAAAGAACTTTCGGAATGGGAACAAATAAAACATATCTGTCGACGGGTGACTTTATTGATCTGTTTTATAAACTCAGACAGAAAGGATATTTACAGTTATTATCAAACCTTAATTCATCAAAACGCAGCCGGACAATAGCAAAGTGGGATACACAAACTTCTTCGTCAGATTTCTGGGTAATTCCGGAAATCCGCAGGAGATGGAATATGTTATCTACAGGCAATCCTGATCTGGAATATGAAGATTACGTTGTTTCTAATTATCTGTCAGGTAAAAAGGGATTGAAAATGTTGTCAGTCGGTTGTGGAACAGGATCCAGAGAAAGGAAATTTGCAAAATACCCATGTTTTGAATTGATTGAGGGTATAGACCTTGCACCAGGTCAAATCTCTGAAGCGCGCACTCATGCTTCTGAAATGAATCTGAATAATATAAAGTATATTAACGGTGATTTTTTAAAAGCTGACTTATCTTTCAACAACTATGATTTAATCCTGTTCAATTCAAGCCTCCATCATTTTAATAATATTGAAGGACTGCTACAATCAAGGGTATTACCATTGCTTAAAAATAGCGGCCTACTGGTAATATTTGAATACGCAGGTCCTGACAGACTTCAGTGCACCCGCCTTCAGCTGGAATACGCCAATAAATTACTGCAACAACTGCCTTTAAAGTATAAAATCCGTTTTAAAAGTAATTCTGTTAAACGAAAGATCTACAGGCCGGGACTGATCAGGATGTTTTTAATAGATCCCTCTGAGGCAGCAGACTCAGAATCAATTATTCCCTCCATTCACAGAAATTTCAGAATTTTGGAAGAGAAAAAATTAGGCTGGGACATAAGCTACCTGTTGTTCAAAGATATTGCACATAACTTCCTGAGAGATGACGAAGAGACATTGCAATTACTTACTCACATCTTTCAAATGGAGGATGAATATATCAAAATGACAGGCAGGAGTGATGGAATATTTGGGATTTACCAAAAACAGGCGACAACTACAGGTCTATCATAACCTTAATTGCACCGTCCTTATAACCTTCTACAATATCAAAAGCTGCCGATGCCTCGTCCAGTTCAAAGTGGTGGGTTACCATCCTTTCAACATCAACCTTACCACTGGCTACCAGATCTATTGCCTCATTAACAGCATGATTCTGCCTGCGTATATTAATTACAGTAAGTTCTTTCCGCCTCATCAGGTCCATATCAAATGTATACTGCCCCAAAGGCGGAATTCCCACAAGTACCAGCTTGCCACCCGGTTTTAATATTTTGACAGCATTATTTACGGCATCCTGTTTGCCACTTGCTTCAAATGCCACGTCCACCAGTAATTTTTCCCGTTCAGTAACTTTCGCTTCAACATCATCCCGGTATGGATTGATCAGATAACCGGCCCCCATCTCCCCTGCTCTCTTGAGCCGGTAGTCAAGAGG
>JAAYJR010000097.1 GCA_012522835.1 Bacteroidales bacterium | reverse complement strand
TTGGCAGTAACAGAACCCCAGGCTAATGCAGCCGACCTGAAAACAAACGGCTGGGATATGAACATTGACTGGAAAGATAATGTAGGTGAGGTTAAATATGGCTTATCTCTTATATTGTCAGACTATCAGGCTGAGATTACAAAATTTGATAATCCTAAAGGACTGATATCCGATAATTATGTTGGAAGAAAAGTTGGTGAAATCTGGGGGCTTGTAACCGGTGGTATGTTCCAGACCGACGAAGAGGCTGCAGCCTATAAAGGAAATAAAATTGCTGCCAGGATAAGACAGGCGGGAGACCTTTGGCATGTAGACTTGGACGGAGATGGCGAAATTTCATACGGAAGCAGTACATTGGATGATCCCGGCGATCGTAAGATCATCGGAAATAGCACTCCCCGTTATAGCTTTGGTTTCAGATCCAATGCTGAATGGAAAGGATTTGAGCTTGATCTTTTCTTCCAGGGGGTAGCCAAACAAGACAGATGGATGTCAACAACATATTGGCTGGGAACTTATTCAGGCGAATGGGTTCCAAGACCCACAATTATGCTTGACTACTGGTCGCCTGATAACAGGGATGCCTTTTATCCAAGGCCTATTCGTACTAATTCAGGTGATATCACGGCAGTTCAAACCCGTTTTCTCCAGAATGCTGCTTATATCAGGCTGAAACAACTCACTTTCGGATACACTTTGCCTGCTGAGTTAACTCAAAAAATTAATTTGGGCAAAGTAAAAGTATACTTCTCGGGTAACAATATTTGGACAGGTACAAAAACCGTTAAAATTGCCGACCCGGAACTTGCCGGACCAATCACTTATCCGTTGTATAAGACTTATTCTATCGGCGCTAATATTAATTTTTAATATTTTAAAATGGATTTTATGAAAAATTTATTTATTATAATAATTATTTCGTTATTCACTGCGGTGGCATGTGATATTAAAGACGAATTCATGGACAGGTACCCGCTGGATCAGATCAGCGACGCCAACTACTGGAAAACTGCTTCGGATATCGAGATGTTTGCCAACCAGTTTTACACAAAACTTTACGATTTCCGCCTTGCATGGTATAGCGTAGACAACTTCGGTGACAACCAGGTTCCACGTACACAAAACTCATATACATGGGATAACTACACTGTCCCGTCATCAGGCGGAGGCTGGGCAAAAAGCGACTGGGCTGATATCAGAAGCTGCAACTTCGCACTTGTGAGAATAGCCAACATGACCAAAACTCCTGCTGTACTGGAAAAGGAGGGCGAGATCAGATTTTTTAAAGCTTTCTTTTACTATGCAAAAGTAAAACGGTACGGAGATGTTCCATGGTTAGAATCAGACCTGGCAACCGATTCTGAAGAGCTATTCAAACCGAGAGATCCGAGGACAACGGTTATTGACAATGTTTTGAGCGACCTTGATTTTGCAATTGCTAATCTTCCGGAAACCTCTACATCCGAGCGCCTTACAAAATATGCAGCGCTTGCGCTGAAATCAGATGTTTGTCTCTATGAAGGTACATTCAGAAAATACCATAATGTGGCCGGAGGCCATGAAGCGCTGTTGAGAGAGTCAGCCGAAGCTTCTGAAGAGATAATAAACTCAGGCATGTTCGATATCTGGTCAACAGGAAATCCCACATGGGATTACTTCGACCTTTTCGTACAGTATGAATTGAAAGGCAATCCTGAAGGGATCATGGTGCAGCGTTATATTACCAACAAACGTATGCATAACAACACCCGTCAGTCAGGTGAAGCCTACACAGGATACTCGAAAGATTATATAAATTCTTACCTCTGTACTGATGGCCTGCCAATAGCGCTGAGCCCGCTTTACCAGGGTGATGCAGAATGGGGCGATGAAATAATCAACAGGGACCCAAGGCTCAAGCAATCTATTTATACATCTGACCGTCCTTACAGGATTTATGAAGACGGATCAACTATGTATAAAGATTTGCCGGAATTTATAAACGATTGTCCGACCAGCTACTGGATCACAAAAGCATACTCTCCTTATGAAAGGGACAGATTGCCCAGTACATCCATTATTGATGATTTCATTTTCCGCTATGCTGTGGTTTTGCTAAATTATGCTGAGGCAAAAGCCGAACTTGGAGAATGTACACAGGATGTTCTTGACATAACTATCAACAAAATAAGAGACAGGGTAGCTATGGCCCACCTTACAGTTGATGTTGGTTTTGAAGATCCCAACTGGCCTGCATGGGAAGTTGCAGTTTCGCCTCTGATCAATGAAATACGCCGTGAACGTCGTATCGAAGTATGTGCCGAAGGCAGAAGATGGGACGATATAGTACGCTGGAAAGCAGGTAAAATACTCGAAAACCCGCTTACTATACTGGGTGCCCGTGATCCTTCAACCGGTGAATATAAAGTTATATATCCCGGTTATGGCAACAGGGTGTGGAATGATAAACTTTATCTTTACCCGCTGCCACGTGAAGAGCTGACCCTGAATCCGGACCTGGAACAAAATCCGGGATGGGAGTAATCTAAAAAAAAGAGCCTGAATTTCCCTCAGGCTCTTTTTTTTAAAAGATTTTTTAACTTCGAAGTGAAATTTCAGAGAATTCATTATCTGATTGATCGATTCAATTGGTATTACTTTAATTAACTGATATGTCGAAAAACAGAGATATTTCCAGAAGAAGTTTTCTTAAAAATTCCGCAGGGGCAACCGCTGTCACAATGATACCGGGCATATTTCCGTTCAGCATGGCCGCAAAAAATGAAAAGCCTGAAAATCCTGCTGCCCCATCAGAGGAACAAAAATTTATGCGTACCGGTTTTGCCGAGATTGATATTACACCTGAAATTGGAATGGAACAAGTGTCTAATTACGGCAAACAATTTCACAAATCTTTTCATGATCCCTGCAAAGTCAGGGCGGCTGTTTTTGATGACGGGAAAAACCGTGCGGCTGTTGTTGGTATTGATGCACTTGTAGTTCCGAGGTTTTTGGTTCTTAAAGTACGCAATCAGGTTGAGGCCAGATGCGGCATTCCGGGAGATGCAATCCTGATAGGGGCATCCCATTCACACTCGTCAGGACCGATTGGTCTCATATATGAGGGCGATTACGATCATGCAGACAAACTGGTGCAAACCCTGGCTTACGAAAAATCATCAGGGGGTAATCCAAAATATCTGGCAATGGTTGAAAAAAGCCTTGTTGATGTTATTTGCAGAGCTGATGACTCCCGTGAAGAGTCACGGCTAGGGGTTGGCACCGGAATTGAAGATGAAGTAGCTTTTAACCGCAGGTTCAGAATGAAAAACGGCATGACTATTACCCACCCCGGACAGGGGAATCCCGATATCATTGAACCTGCCGGGCCTACAGACCCGGAGATCGGAGTGATCGGTTCATGGAATAAAGATGGAAAATGCATTGGCTGCATTGTTAACTTTGCGTGCCATGCAACTGCCAGTCCGGGAGGCATTTCTGCAAACTGGATATATTATATGGAGCAGACAATAAGAGGGGCTATGGGACAAGATTGTATTGTAGTTTTTACGGCTGGAGCTAACGGGGATGTGACACAAGTCGACAACCTGAGTCCTTATAAAAACCCTGCAGGTGAAGACTGGTCAAGATTTGTCGGGGCACAGGTTGGAGCTGAAGCAGTAAAAGTTTTACTGTCTGTGCCTCGTGGAATAATGGCTCCCGTTGAAAGCAAAATTAAGGTGATGAATATCCCACGGCGGAAACCTGATCCTGAACGTGTAAAAAAATGTTATGAAATAGTCAAAAAATCACCTGAAGAGGTTGGCTCAACAGAATGGACTTTTGCAAAGGAGTTAGTGCTGCTGGATGCGTTGATAAAAAAAGAACCTGTTGTGGAACTGGAGGTGCAGGCTGTTCAGATCGGGCCGGCTGTATTTGTATCTAACCCGGCTGAATATTTTTGCCAGTTTGGACTCAATATCAAACAAGGAAGTCCGTTTAATTATACATTCCCTGTAGAACTTGCAAACGGTTGTGTAGGGTATGTTCCCACACAGGAAGCGTTCGGCCCGGGAGGAGGTGGTTATGAAACAAGGCTTACATCCTACAGCAACCTTGAAATTGATGCTGGTGATAAAATGGCAGATGCCGGTATTGAACTGACAAAACAGATGAATCCGGGGCCTGAGCCACAATTTGAAAAAGCCCCGTCATTCAGTGGCAAGCCATGGGAATATGGAAATGTAAAGCCAGAACTAAAATAAGAGAGCATGTTCTTTTTTTATCGATAAACAACAAAATTCAATAAATATTCACTTTAAAAAAATGAATTAAAATGGAAAAAAATTCAATTACCAGGCGTAAATTTGTGACAACAGCCGCGCTCACTGCCGGGGCTTTAATAGTTAAACCCCGTTTTATCAGCGGCTCGGAAGCTAACTCAGCAATAAGAATTGGGTTACTTGGTTGCGGAGGCAGGGGAACAGCAGTTGCCCGGGGATTTGTAAGTAATAAAAAATATAATTGCCGCATTACGGCAATCGCTGATCTGTTTGACGACCAGCTGCAAAAAGCTAAAAAGCTGTGGGATGATGTGGCACAAAAGAATGGCCATCCGGGAATTGATCCAAAGTTTATGTTTAAAGGCCCCGATGCTTACAGGGAGATTGCCAATTGTAAAGAGCTGGATGTAATTATTGTAAGCTCACCTGATTATTTCCACCCGCAACATCTTGAAGCAGTAATTGATGCCGGCAAACATTGTTATTGCGAAAAACCTGCGGCAGTCGATGTGGCAGGATGCCGTAAGTTTATTGAACTGGGCAAGCGCGCAGAAGGAAAATTAAGTCTCGATGTCGGATTTCAGGTCAGAAGTGCGCCCTGTTTCTCTGAAGTAGTTAAAAGGATCCATAACGGAGATATAGGTAATGTATCATTCGGTGCATTGCATTACCATGCCTCAGGTATCGGTTACCCTGACTATCCGAACGTATCACCCCTGGAAAGAAAGATCAGGCAGTTTTACTGGGACAATATTCTGAGTGGAGACACAATTGTTGACCAGCACATTCATATGATTGATATTGCAAACTGGGTAATGGGAGCACATCCTGTAAGTGCCAGCGGATATGGAGGCAGGAAAGTGCGGACTGATCCGGGAAATGTTTTCGACAACTGGGCTATCTCTCTGAAATATCCCGGTGATGTACACATGACCCTTAGCGCTGTTCAGTATGCAAACTTCTGGGATGTCGGAGCCAGGTTTATCGGAGATAAGGGAACAGGAGAATCCAACTATACCGGATCTGCAAAAATTACCGGAGACAAAGCCTGGTCATCAGATTCGGCAGAGGGACAAAGTGAATTCTCAACAGCAGGTACTTTCGACGGACTGGGAGATGCGAATGGAATAAAAACAGGCCTTTTTGTTGAAAGTATTATAAGCGGCAACTACCACAACCAGGCCCGTGAAGGTGCAGAATCAGCACTCTCTGCAATTCTTGCACGCATGGCTGCATATAGCGGAGA
>JAAYJR010000217.1 GCA_012522835.1 Bacteroidales bacterium | reverse complement strand
TGTAATCTTAAGACAGCAGTTTTTAAAGTCAGGATTAATTATTTCGGCAATATATAAACCACCTTTTCCATCAACAACCCTGACAACTGAACCTTTTTCCAGCCGCAATACCTTGACAGCATGCCTTGATTCCTGGGGGTTTAAATTTATTATCTCTCCGGAAATTTCAGGAATGTAAAAAATATGCATTAGAGATTTTATGATTTGAACTTTAAGATTTTAACATTTTAGGTATTATTCTGAATGCCATTCTCCCGGAATGGGCTTTTATATTTTTCCAGTCATTCTCGTCAAAGTCAATGCCTATAGTAGCACAGGTTGGCATATCTTCAGTATAGCGGCTGAGAAGGTATCCTGCAAGCAGATGGAACCCCGGATTATGGCCGAAGAAAAATACGGTATTCCATTCAATAGGTAATTTGTTTATTATATCTAAGAATTCGTAGGTGCTAAGCCCTTCATATATCTCATTCATTTGGGTGATATCATTCTTGTTAAACTTAATTTTTTTTGCAATAATCCGGGCAGTTTTCAAAGCCCTTTTTGCAGGGCTTGATATCATAGCGTCTGCTTCAATTTCCTGTTTGTGCAATTCTTTGCCAACCAATTTTGCATCTTTTTTTCCGCGGTCCTGCAAATCTCTGTGAAAATCATCATGATATCCGTAAGGAACCGCTTTTGCATGCCTGACAATAACAACTCGTTTCATTATTTAAAAATTTATATTTACTTCCGTGAATTCATTATTTGAACAAAATTAGCTTAATTTGAATCAATAAGTTCATTATTCTCCTGTCTTTTTGTAAAAGAACAGGTCAATTATAAAAGATTATTTTGTGCGGAGAATCGGATTATTATCGGATACACATGGATTTCTTCCTGAGAGGCTGTTCATTTTTTTTGAGAAAGTGGATGAGATTTGGCATGCAGGCGACATAGGCACAATGGATGTGGCTGACCGTCTTGCAAATTTCAAACCATTCAGGGCTGTTTATGGTAATATCGACAGTCAGGAAATAAGATCTGTATATCCTCAGCATCAGCGGTTTTTATGTGAAGGAACGGAAGTATGGATGACACATATCGGAGGTTATCCCGGAAGATATGATCGATTTGTAAAACCGGAGATTTTTTTAAATCCTCCCAAATTATTCATCAGCGGGCACTCGCATATACTTAAAGTTATTAACGACCATAAACTCGGATTACTGCATATAAATCCCGGAGCAGCCGGATATTATGGTTTTCATAAGGTTTGTACGGCAGTCCGGTTTATTATTGACGGAGAAGAGATCAAAGATCTTGAAATATGGGAGAAGGAGAGAAATAAAATCGTCAAAAGCGAATGAAACTACGTATTCATCATTTTTTTGATATAATAAGGGATTTTGGTAGCGGGAAAGATTTCTTTCCACATCCTTACTTGCACTCATATCATAAAATTGCAAATATTATTTTGAAAGATCCATTTCAAAGAGTTGAGATTGTGATCGGAACAGATTCTGTTTGTGAAGGGTGTATTAAGTTAAAAGAACATGCGTGCACAGACATAATCACACACAGAAAAGATTTTACCGGCAAAGAGGAATTCAATATTTATCTGGATGCAAGAATAATGGAAGTATGTGGCATTGAGGCTGATACCGTTACAAATACGGTTAGTCTAATCAAAGTATCAGGAAAGTATATCGATAACATTCACTATATCTATTCAGGTAATGACAAATCGCATACAGAAATGCGAAAGCTCAGTGTTATAAAAGGGGTAGATAATTATATCAGGAAACATGGGATTATAACTAGCAGGTTTCTTTTTTAAATATTATAGCTGCCCAGTTGTTTTTAACTATCTTTTCATTCTCCTTAAATCCCCATTTTTCGGCCTCATTCATTA
>JAAYJR010000167.1 GCA_012522835.1 Bacteroidales bacterium | reverse complement strand
GGATTAGGTCTGAAAACTACATAATCTGAATTAGTTCCGGTTTTAGTGGATTCAGTCGTTTCATCATGGCAATTTATTCTAAAATTTTGCAGTCTGTTTCACATCCCTTCGTTCACCAATCTGTTGACGCCACATAGCATAGTACAGTCCTTTTTGCTGCAGTAGTTTTTCGTGGGAACCTGTTTCAACAATCATACCTTTTTCTAAAACATAGATAACATCTGCATGCATTATTGTTGACAACCTGTGTGCTATTAATATGGTGATACGATCCCTGCTGCCTGAGAATTTCCTAATGGTATTAGTGATTTCTTCTTCAGTTAAGGAATCAAGGGCTGAGGTTGCCTCATCAAAGATCAATAATCCCGGATGACGCAATATTGCCCTCGCGATAGAAATACGCTGCTTTTCACCACCAGATAATTTCATGCCTCCCTCACCTAAAACTGTCTCTATTCCCTTTGGTGAATTATTTATCAAATTCTCGCAGGAAGCCTTCTGCAATGAATCATAAATCTCAGAATCAGAAGCATCAGATTTTACAAATAATAAGTTTTCTTTTATGGTACCGGCGAACAACTGTGTGTCCTGAGTTACAAAACCTATTTGCCTTCGCAACTCATTGTACCTGATTTTGGTTGAAGAGGTTTCATTAAAACTAATCATTCCCCTTACCGGTTTATATAATCCGACTAATAATTTTACAAGTGTGGATTTCCCTGAACCTGAAGGCCCTGCAAATGCTATGGTCTCTCCGGTTTGGACCCTGAAGGAGATATTATCAATAGCATTTGTCATGGCTGTTTTATGACGAAAAACAACATTACTGAATTGGATATCCTGCAATTTGCCAATTTCTACAGGATTTGCTGGTCTTCTTTCAATTGGTTTATTCATCAATTGATCAAAACTATTGACAGATGCTTCAACCTCCCGGTAACTGAGGATGATATTTCCAAGATCCTGCAAAGGCCCGAAAATTGAAGTAGAAATAAATTGCATAGCTATCAGCTCACCCGTTGTTAATACTTTTCTAAAGATGAGCCATAACAGAATAAATAAAATGGATTGTTTTAATATACTTAACAAAGTACCCTGCAGGAAAGTTAATGTGCGCACCTTCCTGATTTTTTCCATCTCCAGCTCGAATATTTTCCGGGTTTGGTCCTTTAATCTTTTTATCTCAGGGAAAGTTAGTCCTATGCTTTTTACCAGTTCAATATTTCTTAATGATTCTGTGATAACACCTGACATCTTATTGGTTTCACGATTTATAGACCTTTGGGTGGTTTTGATCTTTTTACTAAGCAGCCCCGTCAGAGATCCCAAAACTAAAATCCCAATCACAAAAACAGGGATAAGCATCCAGTTTTTGGTGATTGAATACCAGATTAAAAAACCTATACCTACAATTGACGAAAATAATATGTTGATAAAAGAATTTATAAATATTTGAGTGTCCATCCGAACTTTTTGCAATATCGATAATGTTTCACCACTGCGTTGTTCTTCAAACTCCTGGAAGGATAAACGAAGTGTCTGTTTCAAACCGTCATTAAATATTTGTATACCAAACTTCTGGACCGCAAGTCGTGTAACATAATCCTGAAAAGATCTTGCAATACGGGCCAATAAAGCCACGGAAATAGCTACTCCAAGCCAAAATAGCACTCCTTTTACCAACTCCTCTTCGGTGCGGTTACCTGGCTCCGTAGCATAGTCATCGATAATTTTGCCAAATATCAGAGGATCAATAAGACTTAACAACTGGCTGACAGTTGCCAGAATGAGAGAAAAAATAATCAGTCGTTTCTGGGGTTCTAAATATTTCCATAAGATTTTCACACATTTGCTATAAACAAAAAGTGAACCACTATTTTTAAACTGGATTTATTTTAACAATTACGACTTATTTGTATCATTTACTGCTGAAAAACCAATTTAGTTAAATGATTTTAATC
>JAAYJR010000416.1 GCA_012522835.1 Bacteroidales bacterium | reverse complement strand
TTAGCAGCAATGACAGGCGGGTCATTAACAGAACTTATGTCAATTGTAAAAGTATCAGAGAGGCTGTTAGTACCATCTGTTACTGAGAAAGTAAATCCGTCCGCACCGTTTGCATTTGCATTCGGGGTATAGGTAATCAGACCTGCATAGATGTCGTCCTGGGTAAAGTCTCCGCCAGAATTTATTGTTGAACCACTTTTTTTCAGCTCACCTTTATTCGGTGTCGCTGTCAGAGTATATGTCGCAGACAAGCCTGCGTTTACCGTAGTTTTCAAATGAGCATTGCTAACCTCAGTAGAACCTGAATCCTCATTTACCACAAGTGTATTCTTGGCGATAACCGGAGATTCATAATCTGTAACTGTAATGAAAAAAGTTTTTTCAAAATACGCACCGGCCGCATCGGTTGTTCTTATCCGGAAGCTCAGATAAGTTGTTTCATAATCCAAAGCAGTCGAACCCAGTTTCAGGCTGCTGCCGTCTATGGTAAAGAGGGCATTATCATCACTGCCGTCTCCGGCAACCAGGGAATATGTATGGGTATCACCTGCATCGGAATCGGTGGTTGAAAATATGCCTATTACCGTTCCAGCACTGGCATTCTCTGCGATTGTGTAAGCTGATAAGGCAATATCGGTAGGTGTAGCATTATTAAGTGTCGACTCGTGTTTGAAGGCATCGATAGCCAGGTACCTTAGACTCTCTGTTAATCCAAATTCAAGCTTATCAATAGATTGATCGCTATAGCTGCTCAGATCAACATAAGTCCATCCGCAATTAATGTTACCATCAATATTGATTTGATCGCTTAAAACTGTTTCTGTAAATTTTACCGTGCCGTCAAGGCTTCCTCTGATTATAACAGTCCCTTCGTTGCTGACATAATCTCCGTCTTTTCCTGGGAATATATACAGCTCATGCGTCTGGAAAGTCGCCGCAGGGTCAATTTGAATTGCTCCGACGACTCCGGGGGCAGTAATTAATTCTGCATAATTGTCCACAAAATAATCATCTGTCTCTGTTCCTGTCCATCCATAGGTAGCTACATTGGATACGCTGAAATTTCCTCCAAGCGTGAATGCCATGGAGGCAGTTGTAAAATTTCTAGAATCATCTGCTTCATCAGCAAAGTGCTCGGTTACAACTCCGGTTGTCGATGCCAGAACAGAAGCCGCCGGAAAAGTTAAAAAACTGATTACCATGATCAATTTTAGAAATAGCGATATATATCTTCTGCATATTTTAATAACAATCACATCCTCCCTGATTTTATCTATTCATTCTTGCCGGCAATATTATCGGCTATATGCCCAGTCTGAATTTCTGTTTTTAACTTTTTTAGGAGCTTTGCGTATTCACGGCATTTTATAAGCTCCCAGCGGTAAACATAGTCAACTGAACTGAGACTAGAATCGTTTTCTTTAAGGCCTGTTAAACTCAAAAAATTAGCATAGTTTTTTTCATATTCCTCAGTGAGCTTACCTTTTAACTCGTTGATATTCTTGAGCTGTGTATCAATAAAAGCGAGCCATTCATTCTTGCTCAATGCTCCGGATAAAAAAAGCTGTACCAGAAACGAGTCACGGGAGATAAAGTCGGCAACAGTGTTCTGCCGGATTAGTTTCAGATTCTCTTCTCGCCCCCTG
>JAAYJR010000334.1 GCA_012522835.1 Bacteroidales bacterium | reverse complement strand
CTGCAGGAAGAAAATGTGTTGGTCATTCCTTTTCAGGAACTGCGGGATCGCTATCAGGAAATACCCTCGGATCGGTTGGTAGCAGTCTTTTGCGGACTGGGAATCCGTAGCTATGATGCTGTGTGTTTCCTGCACTCTAAAGGTCTGCCAACAGCGGCTTACATAGAAGGCGGGAAGTCCACCTGGTTGTAATAAGAGATTCTGATTATACTATTAGCTTTTAGTATTTTACAGTAATTCGGTTCAATGATTAAGTTAAAGCAGGAAAAAACGATAAATACTCCGGAAAATTCATTGTAA
Source organism: Bacteroidales bacterium (assembly GCA_012522835.1). Taxonomy (GTDB): domain Bacteria; phylum Bacteroidota; class Bacteroidia; order Bacteroidales; family Prolixibacteraceae; genus JAAYJR01. The sequence goes on along the minus strand of JAAYJR010000334.1, from coordinate 2,069 downwards.
ACATATTTTGCGTACAGATGTGATGTAAGGAGGTGCAGAACATTGTTTGTGGTTACGATTGACGAGGATACATGTGGTGGATGCGGTTTATGTGCAGAAGGCTGTCCCGCTCGTATACTTGGCTTTAATGGAGAAAAGGCTTTCATATCCGGAGATGAAACAGAATGTATGGGATGTGAAGCATGTATAACCGTCTGTGAAAGCGGAGCTATTTCAATTATGGAGATATAGATTTCATAACTAGTGACCAAAAGGAGGATCGATCATGCCGGAAGACAGGAAAACGCCTCAATTGGATGATTTAGAAAAAGGGCCCTGGCCAAGTTTTGTTACGGAAATGAAACGAGCTGCGGAAAAGAATCCGGCAGCTGGAGATTTATTAGGATTGCTGGAAAAGTCCTATGAGGATAATACAGGGCATTGGAAACATGGTGGCATTGTTGGCGTAAGAGGATACGGCGGAGGTGTTATAGGCCGTTATACTGATATGCCTGAAGAATTTCCCCATCTTAAAGAATTTCATACCATGAGACTTAACCAGCCCAGCGGTTGGTTTTATACTACAGATTCTCTAAGGGAAATCTGCGATATTTGGGAAAAACATGGCAGCGGCTTGACAAATTTTCACGGGTCAACTGGGGATATAATTCTGCTGGGAACCAAAACCGCAGAATTACAGCCCACTTTTGATGAATACAGCGATGCTGGCTATGATCTGGGCGGATCAGGTTCTGATTTAAGATCGCCCAGCTGCTGTGTTGGACCGGCTCGTTGTGAACATGCCTGCTATGACACCTTGGATATGTGTTATGACATCACTAACGAATTTCAGGATGAATTACATCGTCCTATGTGGCCTTATAAATTCAAAATCAAAATGTCCGGTTGTGCCAATGACTGTGTATCAGCAGTGGCCCGAGCCGATTGTTCAGTAATAGGAACCTGGCGCGATACGATTATCATCGATCAGGAACAGGTCAAAGCTTACGCTGAAAGCGGCCTGGATATTCAACGTGAAGTCTGTTTTAAATGCCCCACCCAGGCTCTGGAATACAATGCTGAAACCAAGGAACTAACAGTTATTCCTGAAGACTGTTCTCGTTGCATGCACTGTATAAATATGATGCCTAAGGCTATTCAGACGGGCAAGGAAAAGGGTGCTACCATTCTGCTGGGAGGAAAATCAACCATAGTAAAATCTGCTTTCTTATCCTGGGTCATTGTACCTTTTATGAAAATGGAACCTCCCTATACCGAGTTTAAGGACTTAATCAACCGCATTTGGGATTGGTGGGATGAAAACGGCAAGACCCGTGAGAGGTTGGGCGAATTGATTTACCGTGTCGGCATGGGAACGTTCTTACGTGAGGTCGGACTGCCGCCAGTACCGCAGATGGTATTCCGCCCGCGGGCTAACCCCTATGTATTCTGGCAAGAGGAAGAGATAAACAAATAAGCAATTGTTTTGATAAGTTGAGCCCATTCAAATTGAATATTCAATAACATATTAAGAGGTGAAATTGGATGGCTAAAATTGATATCGGACCTCCCGATTATAGGAAGAATCTCCATCCGGTCATTGAGGAGAATTACGGACAATGGAAGTATCATGAAAAGGTAAAACCTGGCGTTCTAAAACATGTTGCTCAATCAGGGGCAGAATTATTCAGCATCAGGGTGGGATCACCCCGCTTGGTAAGCATAGATTTTATCCGGGATATCTGCGCACTGGCAGATGAGTATTGTCAAGGTTATCTCCGCTTTACCAGCCGCAATAATATTGAATTTTTGACTGGTGACGCGTCCCAAGTAGAGCCTCTCATAGAGGCCTTGAAGGCCAAAGGTCTTCCGGTAGGGGGAACCGGCCGAGCGCTTACTAATATTGTTCATACCCAGGGATGGGTGCATTGTCATACTCCAGCAACAGATGCCTCCGGGATTGTAAAGGCAGTAATGGATGATCTCTATGAATACTTCGGGCGTGATGACCTGCCGGCCAAACTTAAAATATCTTTGGCCTGCTGCCTGAATATGTGCGGTGCGGTGCACTGCAGTGATGTGGCCATAGT
>JAAYJR010000317.1 GCA_012522835.1 Bacteroidales bacterium | reverse complement strand
TTCAAATCCCGCTTTTTCCCGGCCATGAAACCTGTGGAAGTGGATGATTACTCTTTCCAAAGAAATAAAATTACGGAACATGTTATTATTGGAATCGATATTGGCTCAACCAGTACAAGCGCAGTTTTGCTCGGTACGAATAAAGAGGTGGTTGCCGGTTTTTACACCCGGACTTCAGGCCAGCCTTTGCAGGCAGTACAGGTTCTTTTTGAAGCCATTGTTGATTTTGCTCAAGAGCGAAAGGTTCAATTTACCATTTTAGCGGCAGGCACAACTGGTTCGGGCAGAAAGTTTACCGGAAAAATAATGGGGGCCGATCTTATCCTCGATGAAATTTCGGCCCATGCCCGGGCGGCTTACGAACTGGACCCCGAAACAGACACTATCATTGAAATAGGAGGCCAGGACTCCAAATTTACCATCATGCGAAATGGTATGGTTACTTTTTCGGTAATGAACAATGTGTGTGCTGCCGGAACAGGAAGTTTTATTGAAGAACAGGCCAAACGGCTGGGGTGTTCTCTGAATGAATATTCCGGAAGGGTTGAGAAAGTACATTCTCCCATGGCTAGTGACCGGTGTACAGTTTTTATGGAGCGCGATTTAAATCATTACCTGATGGCCGGTTACACAGCAGATGAAATTCTGGCAGCGGTTTTGCATTCTACCCGCGAAAATTACCTCACCAAAGTGGCTGTAAAAGGATCAATCGGTCATAGGATATTTTTCCAGGGCGCCACAGCAAAAAACAGAGCGCTGGTGGCTGCATTCGAGCAAAAGCTGAACAAACCCATTATGGTTTCCCGGTATTGTCATTTAACCGGCGCTTTGGGTGTTGCGCTTGAGTTGTTCGACCAGCCGGTAAGTGCTACAAAATTCAGGGGACTGGACTTGTATCAAAAATCAATTCCCATTCGCACTGAAGTTTGTGAATTGTGTACCAACCATTGCAAGCTGCAGGTTGCAGAAATTGACGGACAAACAGAAGCTACAGGTTTTTTATGCGGGCGCGATTACAACATAAACCGGTATGTAGGTGACAAGTCGAACCATTTTCATCTCATCAAAAAGCACAAAGAGGTATTCAGATTTAAAGCAACAACCGAAAAATCAAACTTTACTATTGGAATTCCTGCCGGACTTCATCTTTTTGACGAAATTCTGTTTTGGCAGAAATTTTTCGATTTTCTTTCCATAAAAACTGTTACCAGTGCAGATTATCTTTCTCCTGTAAAAGACGGAAAAAATATTAGTAACGCCGAATTCTGCGCTCCCATTGCAGCTATGCATGGCCATGTAAATTACCTTATGAATAAAGCAGATTATATTTTTCTGCCGGTTTACCTGGAAGAACCGCAGGAAACTAAAATGAACAAACAATACTGTTATTACACTCAATTCGCCTCATCTGTTATCTCAGTTCAAAGTAAATTTCAACCACGCGACAAACTGCTTACTCCTATACTGAAATCGGCACAGGGTGATCTTACTGTCAGGCTTGAATTGTGGCGGATGTTGAAATCTATCGGGGTGAAAAACGCAGAACTTATTAATGTTTCGCTTGCTTATGAAAAAGCCGGAAAGCAGATGCATGCAGCCCGGGAAAAATGGAAAGGTCTTTACCGGTCCGAATTAAAATCACCTGATGATATACAAATCATGCTTTTGGGCCGCCCCTACAATGTGTTGTCACCGGCCATGAATAGCCACATCCCTGAAATCATAGAAAAAACAGGAGTGAAAACATATTTTATGGATATGCTTCCTTATCATAAGATTGAAATTTCAAAAACTGAGGAACTGATTAGAAATATCAAATGGAAATTCGCCTCAAAAATACTTTATTCGGCCGAGGTAGTTGCCAAATCAGAAAATCTGTATCCGGTGCTGGTAACTTCGTTTAAATGTACACCAGATTCATTTGTTATCGAATACTTTAAGGAGATACTTGACACTTGTAAAAAACCCTATTTAATTCTTCAGCTCGATGAACATGATTCCAGCGTAGGGTATGAAACACGTATTTTAGCGGGTATCCGTGCTTTCCGGAATCATCGGAAAAGACAAAAAGAAGACGCAGAAAACATTCCTGTGGAAAAAGAATCAGAAACTGATGCAAATTCCACAATTTTAGTTTCAAAAAGTCAGGCATGGAGTAACCATTTAAAATCGCTTACAAACGAAGCTTCGCAAATTCTCAGCAACCATGGTATCGAGTTTAAACATTTCAGCAATATAATTCAGCAAATCGAAATCGGGGAAAACCAATTACCACCGGCCATTTTTGGTGGCGCAAAAAATTTAAAAGATAAAATATTGCTTTTGCCTTCCTGGGATTCCTATGTGGGGCCTTTACTGGAGGCAGTGCTTCAAAACAGGGGAATAAATGCCCGATTGGTCGAAATCACCGAAGATTCGG
>JAAYJR010000168.1 GCA_012522835.1 Bacteroidales bacterium | reverse complement strand
TTGTTGGTAAACCGAAACTGGATATTGAAAAGGCCAGTGGGAACAGTTTTGTGGTAACAGTGAAGAAAGTTTCAAGGGGCAGCTCACCTGAGGATGCAAGAAGAATAGCAGAAGATATCATATATAACTTTGAAGAGATGGATTCGATACTCATTTTTGAGCCATATTTTCTGATTGATAAAAATCAAAAATGGCGCAACCAGGAGGTAGAAATAACGATTAAAGTACCTGATAACAAATCTGTTCATCTCAGCCAAAAAATGAAAGACATTATTTATGATATAGAAAATGTTACAAATACAATGGACAAGTAAATGGTTGGCAAAACCTGGAAGATGAAGCCTGAAGGACTTATCAGGCAGGAAGCTTACTCAATAATAAACTGAAATTATTTTAGATAATAACTAACGCCGGCAAAAACCCGGCGTTAATTTGTCTTGCGGTTCATAAGTAAATTTTGTAATTTTATTAAAATTAAAAATATTTTGCCATGAACCTTATTATTACAGGACAAATAATTCTGATGTTGCTAAGTATGGCTGTCAAACAGCAGGATTTTGAAATAGATATTTTCAAAACCCCTGAAGGAGAATTGACAATAACATTCATAGGGCATGGAACTTTAATGATGCAGTTTAACGGTAAAACAATACATATCGATCCTGTGGGAACCTATGCTGATTACACCAAACTGCCAAAGGCTGATTTGATTCTGATCACGCATCATCACGGAGATCATTTAGATACCAAAACTGTTAACCTGATCAAAAAAGGATCTACGGAGATTGTTCTGACTAAAATATGCAATGAGCAGTATCCGGGGGGAAAGATCATTAATAACGGCGAAACCGGGGTTTTTGCCGGTATCACTGTTGAGGCAGTACCGGCATATAATATTAAGCATATGCGAAATGAAAATACCCCTTATCATCCTAAAGGTGAAGGGAATGGTTATATTCTGCATCTCGGCGATAAAAAAGTTTATGTAGCCGGTGATACTGAAAACATTCCTGAAATGGCAAACCTTAATGATATCTTTATCGCGTTTCTTCCTATGAACCTGCCCTATACCATGACTCCTGAAATGGTCTTCGATGCAGTAAAAATGTTTCAACCAAAAATATTATATCCCTACCATTTCGGCAATACCGATACATCGCTTTTACTCAACCTGATGAAAAACCAGAGAGAAACTGAAGTAAGGATCAGAAGGTTGAACTGATTTTATAATTTTCCTTTCCGAGAGACTTCATTAACAGATTGTAATCTGTTACATCAAGGTCATTGGCCCTGGCAAAATCGGCAGGAAGTATTACTATTCTGAATGTCTGTCCCAACGCTTCGGCAGGAAGCAAGCTGTCAAGGTCAATCGTCCCCTCCAGGAAAATCTGAACATCAGCAAAGGTATAATCATAGTTGTATTGAAGTACACCTTCGTTCAATACTATTGTCTGAGGCAATAATCTCCAGACATCGATAGGATCATTATTGGTGTCTGTAGCCTGCTCCCAGAGAATATAAACCAAAACCACATCACTTTCATAAACTGTTATGTCTTCCGGAAATTGATAATATAAGGTATATTCATTTTCGGCAGTAAAATCTCCGGTTCTTTCCAGTACCAACCCGATAAAGGAATCTCCGTCTTTTCCGTCCTGTCCGTCCTGTCCGGGAAGCCCCGGTTCTCCTTCACAGGCAAAGAGAAATGCAAGTGCTATTGCTAAAAATATCCCTGTAATTTTTTTCATGTGTTTAATTATTTAAGATGCAACCATTCGGTCATGATACCAAACATTCGTTTAACAAATTTGTTCATTTTTTAAATAAGCAAGATTGATGCCAGATTATTATATCTGAGAATGCAATATATAGATAAAATTCAGGGATTTACCAATTTCCCTGTGGCCCGGACACCATTTTAGTGAAAATTTTAGAAAAATTGTGGCAGGTGCAAGTTATTTTTAAATTTGGTGTCATTATATTATATTAC
>JAAYJR010000307.1 GCA_012522835.1 Bacteroidales bacterium | reverse complement strand
GATTAGTACTGTCTAAGAAATTAGCATCCAAAGTGATGCCGAAAAGAAAAATCAAATATTTTTGCAATTTCATATACTATTATTTATGTTTCGTTTTGAGCTAAAGGTTATTTTTAATGAACAAGTCTTGTGCCGTTTATTGTAAATTTCTTTAAATCAGTAGGTTACGAAACCTAATATATAAGACTTATTGTTTCAAATCGGGACAAATATCTATATATGGTAATAGAAACTAAGAAAAATTTTCAGGATATTTTTCAATAGTATATAGTGAGTGATCCGGACTGTTAGTTATTTTAAATTTTTCATTGTAATTTGGTACAGTCCAAATGATAATTGTATTTTATTTAAAAAAAATTTTAACATATGAAAAAAATAGTCTCTGTATTGATTTTGACTTTACTTATAGGTCATAGTGCAATTTCGCAAAATAAAATCTGGAATGAAACTGAAACACAAAAGGCAGAACGCCTGAAATGGTGGACAGATGCCAGGTTTGGAATGTTTATCCACTGGGGCTCCTATGCACAGGCAGCCCGCCACGAATGGGTCAAAAAACGTGAGAGGATTCCGGATGATGAATATCAAAAGTATTTTGAGGTATTTGACCCAGATCTTTTTGATCCCTCTGAATGGGCTAAAAAGGCAAAGGCTGCCGGAATGAAATATGCTGTTATTACAAGTAAGCATCATGAAGGTTTTTGTATGTTTGAATCTGCTTTTACTGATTATGATGTAATTAATACACCTTACGGAAAAGATATTATAAAGGAGTGGGTTGACGCTTTCAGGACTGAAGGATTAGGTATTGGTTTTTATTATTCGCTGATAGACTGGCATCATCCGGAGTATACAATCGACAGGGTTCATCCTCAGAGTGTTACTACACAGGCTGAATACGATGAACTTAATAAGGACCGGGATATGGCTGTTTACCGTGAATATCTCAAGAACCAGGTTCGTGAAATACTTACCAAATATGGTAAGATCGATATATTATGGCTTGATTACTCTTTCCCCGGACAATTTGGTAAGGGCCGTGATGACTGGGGATCTGTGGAACTTGTGAAAATGGTCAGGGAAATCCAGCCCGAAATTATTATAAATGACAGGGCAGATTTAAAGGATTACTGGGGTGGTTGGGATTTTACAACACCTGAACAATACAAGGTTGAAAGCTGGCCTGAAATTGACGGTAAAAAAATTCCGTGGGAGACGTGCCAGACTTTTTCAGGCTCATGGGGCTATTACAGGGATGAACATACCTGGAAAGACAAAAAGCAATTGTTGGTATTGTTAATTGAGTCGGTAAGTAAAGGTGGGAATCTGTTATTAAATGTGGGGCCAACTGCCAGGGGTACATTTGACCACCGTGCCGATGAGGCCCTTGCTGATATGGGAGAGTGGATGAAATTCAACAGCCGTTCTGTTTATGGGTGCACTCAGGCTCCGGCTGAATTTGAGGTACCCGACAATACAATATTGACATATAATCCTGATACTAAAAGGCTGTATATCCATCTCCTGGACTATCCGTTGACTAACTTCAGGTTGCCGGGATATAAAGGGAAAGTGAAATATGCCCAGTTTCTGCATGATGCCTCGGAGTTGCTGATCACGTCACCATACGGGCATCATATGCAGGGTAGTATCTCCACAGAAAATGATTTAAATCTGCGTCTTCCTGTGAATAAACCCCATGTGGAAATTCCGGTAATTGAACTCATTTTGGAATAGATTAACATACCCGGCTGTTAGTAATAATTGAAATCCAGAGGGTTGATAATTTAATGTTAAGTCAGGGGAAAAAAAAGCGGCAAAAAATTTGGGATAAACAAAAAGGTATCTACATTTGCAGCCGTTTAAAATAGTTCGTTG
>JAAYJR010000459.1 GCA_012522835.1 Bacteroidales bacterium | reverse complement strand
TTATTATGTTATATTATTTAAACTTTTTACAAAAACTGAAAAATTTTGCCGGTTTTGAAAAATGGAAAACAGTCCCGGTAAAACCTTTCTCTTAATACTGCATTGGTACTATAAACACGGAAACCCTTTAACACTTTTCAAATTAATATCAGATGCCACTATGGTAAAATGTTCTAAACACCAAATTAATGATGGCCTTCATTTTGCACCTTTTGCAGATGAATTGATTTCTTAATTAAGAGAAAACAGCTTAAAACCTCACATTCTTACATCTGCCTGTGTAATAATGCTGATTTCTGCAATTATTAGGGAAGTATTTTTGCTTCCCTCTTAATTGCCAGACCGGCAGCAAAACATTGAATATAATACCCCCTGAAGATGAAAAAGATATAATAATTTCAAAATTTTAAACAAATGAAAACCCCAAAGCACAAATTACTTCTGTTAAATGAGTCAAAGAATTATTCTTTAAATTATCAATCCCAAAACAAATAATTATGAAAATATTTAAACTCCTTGAACGGTTGGATAAATTATTAAAATTGATTAATAACAGTAACACCGGAACTCCGAAAGAATTAGCCCGGAGACTGGGTATTTGTAAAAGTACCCTGGCCACTTATATTGAATACTTTAGATTAATGGGAGCAAAAATTTTATATAACCATAAATTCAAAACCTATCAGTTTAATCCGGGATCTGAATTAAAATTAGCTTTTGGATTATTTATTATAGAAAATGGTAAAGTAAAAAAAATTTTTGGTAACATTAACCACCCATGTGATTGTTAAATCCTACTTGTCAGGTTTTTCATAAACACACAATAACTCAGAAATGGAGAATGTTTTTCCCTCCGAGATTATTGAGGTTTCAGCCGAAAATCACTTTTCTGAATTTAACAAAAGGTCACACAATATTTATCTGGCTTTAATAGTTTTGCTGGTTGTTGCCGGTATATCAACATGTCTCTTCAAAGTGGATATTACTATCCTTGGAAAGGGGATAATCCGTTCTGGATCCGAACCGATTTGTATAACTTCTCCTGTGATTTCGAAGGTTACAAAGGTTGCAATTAAAAATAATCAATTTGTTAAAAAAGGAGACACTTTGATTTGGTTGGATACGGATAAATTTGAAAGTAAATTAGTTTACCTTCAAAACTTGATAAATAGTAATACTGCATGTTTGCAGGATATTAACTTAATGTTTGAATCAAGATTCAGTGATGTTAAAACAAGCCTTTATTTGTCTGTTTGTAATGAGTTCACACAAAAATTATCTGATTACAATTTAAATATAGAAGAGCTGCAAACGGTGCATAACCGCTCAGTTACGTTGCTAAAAAAAGGGGTTATCCCGCAAGCAGAAAAGGAAAAGAGTGAATACAGGCTCAAAAACATGATAGAGAAAAAAAACGTCTATATCAGATTATCCATGAATGAATGGGAGCAATCAGCTAAACATTTACGTGAAGAAAATTATAACTATTTAAACGAAATCAAGTTGTTGAGAAAGGATATTGAGAATCATTTTATCCTTGCTCCCGGAAACGGATATATTGTAAATTTCAATGGGATCAGTGCCGGCAGCTATGCTAACATCGGACAGGTAATTGCTTCTATCAGTCCATCCGATAAGCTGGTAGCCGAGCATCTTATTCCACCCGAGGATATTGGGTTCCTGCACAAAGGAATGGAGGTTAATTTTCAGATTGATGCATACAACTTTAATGAATGGGGATTGGCCAGCGGGACTATTACTGATATTTCTAATGAAATTTACCTGGTAAATAATAATCCAGTCTTTAAGGTTCGTTGTGATATCACTGAGTCTTATCTTACTCTAAAAAATGGTTATAAAGGCTATATAAAAAAGGGACTGACTACAACGACACGGTTCAGGATCACGCAAAGAACCATTTTTCAATTGATCTTTGATAAAACAGATAACTGGCTCAATCCGGCTAAAACAGATCAATGAACATTAATATTAAACAGCACGACATATCCGATTGCGGGGCGGCTTGTCTGGCTTCTGTAGCTGCATACTACAGACTTAACCTGCCCCTCTCAAAAATAAGGCATTGGGCAGGAACTGACAGAAAGGGAACAAACGCATGGGGACTAATACAGGCAGCAGAAAAAATGAATATGTGCGCAAAAGGGGTTAAGGCACAGCCTGAGGCACTTGCAGAAATCCCTTTACCTGCAATTGCACACCTTATTATTCAAAAAAAACAACCGCATTTTGTTGTGATATATAAAATATCACCCGGAAAAATTAAAATAATGGATCCGGCAACAGGCCGGTTAACAAACAAAAAAATCCAGTCATTTTTAGAAGCCTGGAGCGGAGTTCTTATTCTCTTATCACCTTCAGCTGATTTTAAAGCGGGCAATAAAAAAATTTCAAACCTGAAAAGGTTTTACTTTTTACTCTATCCTCACCGTAAAATAATAACCCAGTCAGTGACCGGAGCTGCAATATTCACTATTTTGGGTCTTTCAACCTCTGTCTATATTCAAAAAATAACAGACTATGTGTTACTAAATGGCAATAGAAACCTGTTAAACCTTCTAAGCATTTCAATGATAATCATTCTGCTGTTTCAGATTATAATCGGATCTATGCAGTATATTTTAGTTCTAAAAACAGGACAGCTGATCGATTCAAAGCTGATTCTTGGTTACTACAGGTACCTTCTGAAGCTGCCACAAAATTTTTTCGATAACATGCAGACTGGTGAAATAGTTTCAAGGATAAATGATGCTGTCAAAATCAGAAGCTTCATCAATGATACACTCATCACTTCAATTGTCAATATTCTGACCCTGATATTCGCTTTCTCCCTTATGTTTGTCTACAATTGGAAGCTTGCCCTGATCATAATATTCATAATTCCATTGTATCTGGGAACCTATCTGTTGATTAATCTACTAAACCGTAAAAGGGAAAGAATTATAATGGTGCAGTCTGCTGAACTTGAATCACAACTGGTCGAGTCAATCAATTCAATTAAGACCATCAAACAACTTGGCATTGAGTACTTAATGCAAGTTAAAACAGAAACAAGATTTATTAACTTACTAAAATCTGCCTATAAATCCGGTTTGAACTCGGTTTTTGCAGGCTATACAACTTTTTTTCTGAGCCGCATATTTACAATAATCATGCTTTGGTATGGAAGTATATTGGTTTTAGGCCAGGAGATGACACCCGGACAGTTGTTATCTTTTTATGCATTGTTTGAATATTTTACCGGTCCGGTTGCAGGACTGACTGAGATGAATAAAACGTTACAAAATGCTTCTATTGCAGCGGATCGGTTATTTGAAATATTGGATATTGATTCTGAAATTGACAACTGTGCAATTTATACAAATACAATACCAGCGGGAGATATAAAACTTAGAGATATCTCTTTTAGTTATGCTACCAGTACAGATGTTTTTGAAAATTTCAACCTTACAATTAAAAAAAGCCGGATCACAGCCATAGTAGGTGAAAGCGGCTCCGGGAAGTCCACTATTGCTTCTATCCTGCAAAAGCTCTATCCCCTGAACGGGGGATCTGTCTATATAGGAGATATCGATACTGCCTATTGCGACAAGAAAATTATGAGAAAACTTATCGGGATTGTACCTCAAAATCCTGATCTTTTTGATGGAACTATCCTGGATAATATAACTGCAGGTTGCATAAAGCCAGATATTAATCATACTATTTTCATCTGCAAACAACTGGGTATGATGGAGTTTATTGAAAAATTACCTTACGGCTTGCATTCGCTGATTGGTGAAAATGGCGCTAC
>JAAYJR010000109.1 GCA_012522835.1 Bacteroidales bacterium | reverse complement strand
GATCTCTTTAGTGCATAACCATTGTGCATAAGTAAATTCCCCTTCACTGTCCAGGAATGCGCTGTGGTATAACCTGTCCCCTTCAGGAAGGGCATCGCGTGGAATTGGTTGTGAAAGCTTGCTGTGAGAAGGATACGCAACCACTTCATTGCTTGTGATAAAATATTTATCATATGGGTCTCCCGGATTTTGAGGTATGGGAATGTGGAGCAGTTCTCGTCCGCTTTTGTCAACTAAGGATAGGCGCAACCAGACATCGCGTTCTTCAGTTGAGCCTGTTGGGAATTTATGTCCCGTAGCCACAGCCTGTACATCAACAGTAAAATTTACTTCTTCACCTTTTTTGAATTCTGACCTGTCAAGGTTAATTGTTACCGTTGCAGCTCCTTCTACAAATTCAGAAAATCCTCCTCCAAGCCAATGATCAGAGTTATGGGGCCGGGTTATGCCCATTTTTGCCGGCTTTCCTCCCATTGTAGGCATATGACAGGTCTGACAGACTATTGCCTTGAAAGGATAAGGGCTCTCTTCATATTCAGTAAAAGTAGCCTTCACCCATACATCATAAGGATTAAGTTCATTATGGCATGATGAACACATCATCGGATCCTCGAAGATTTCTGATGTAGCAGTTTCATGGTGAGGAGACCATGGGAATTCAAGGTCTCCGAACTTGGTGTCAACCGCTTCGGTTGCAGCAGAAACGTAATCGTGATTAAAAGGGGGTTCATTCCGGAAATGGCTTATTGTATGGCAAAAATCGCAAAAAATACCTCTGTCGGCTCTTGTTTTGTATCCGTCAGTTTTTTTCCAGTAATTATCTGTTTCATATGACTTTTCCGGCACCATTTCTCCGGCAAGGAATGCACTTGGAGAGTGACAGCCTATACAGCCATCCTTTACATCTTTAAGTTCGGGGCTTAATGATTCAGAAGGTAATACAAGTTCATAAAACTGTTTTTGGAAAAAATCACCAGTGAAAGCCTTTGAATGCTGTGAAACATTCCACCTGTCAAATTTATCCCAGTGACAACCTGCACATACCTGCGGGTTCTCAAAGTAGTGATAAGGTTTATTCTGGTTTTTTGCCTGCGCTTTCAGTATTGCCGTTTCCTGGGATGACAGTGTTCCAGACAGAAGCATCAGTATACAGCATATAAATATTTTTTGCATCGCTTGAATTTTATAGTTTGTTAATTAAAAGAATCCTATTGAAAGGATAGATTTGAAAACAAAATTATCTGCAGGATCTGATAATCCAAATCCTGCACCTGTATGCCATTTAATACGGCCATGGGTTCCGAAGATAATATCGATAGCAGGGAATATATAGGTTTTTGATTCGTCCGGAGGTGATAACTCTTTTAGTTCTCCCCATTTTGAATAAAACTCAATTCCCGGTTGAAATTTCAGGCTTTTTCTGCAGTACCAACCACCATTCATGGCAAATTCGACACCTTCACCTACATCCGGTCCGCTGATAACTTTTTCAAAAGTAGGGTTCAATACGAATGAACTAAAACCAAAATCCTTTTCAAGTATACATTTTATTTCAAGTTGTTCCCCACTTTTGTAATTTTTCCCGGGGAGTATATATTCTACATATAAACCCAGATCTACCGGCCGTTCGCCTTTTTCCCAGAATCGGCCATGGAACATCAGCGCTTTGGTTGCAACGTGTTTCAGGTCGTGTCCCTCAGGCTGTTCAAAATCCAGATATAGTCCTGCGGTCCATTTATTGCTTAACCCATATTCTAATTCCAGGGAATGGGCAAGTAATCCCTGCCTGTCGACTGCCTCTCCGAAGAAAGAATACTGATGGTCTGATCCTATGGCGCTGAACCAGTAAACCAACTCTTTTTCACCCGCTTCGGGAGTCATGTAAGGATATATCTTGAAAAATTGGGCATTTGTGACCAGGGGGAATAGGAATAATGCCAGCGCAAATAATTTTTTTGACATGGTTTCAAAGGTTATTTCAGTTTTGATGTTATTGCTAAATTAGTAAAAAGGAATAAATTTACAAATTTTAAAAGATATGTTTTATTCCAGGCAGGATGATCCTATTTTATTATAGTTTAGTGTTTTATTAAGTTATGTCGCATGAGAAAATCTGTATTTCAAATTATAATTTATTTATTGCTTGTACTTTCAGGTATCTTTATTGGTCTTTATTGTAAAGATGATATTTTATCCCATTTGAAAAAGGATAAGGGAAAAGGCACGGAACATATACGATTTGACGATACCAGTAAAATTGAGTGGGAGGGTGATTTTAAACTTGTCAGCATTAACTCTTCAGTTGACAACCAGATTCAGAAAGCATACTTTTATCCGGCAAAGTCAGATGGCCCGAAGCCTCTTGTAGTGAGCCTCCATACCTGGAGTGGGGATTACAGACAGAAGGATGAGTTGGCAGGATTGTGCAGGCAAAAGGATATTAATTATATACATCCTGATTTCAGAGGGATCAATAATACTAAAGATGCCTGTTGTAGTGAGCTTGCACTTAGCGATATTGATGATGCAATCAGTTATGCACTGTCTAACAGTTCGGTTGACAGGTCAAAGATATTTGTTATCGGGGTTAGCGGAGGAGGCTATGCAACACTGAGTACATTTATGAAGTCGAAGCATGACATCAGTAAATTTTCTGCATGGGCATCTATTTCAGATCTGATTGCATGGTATAATGAGAGCCTGATCAGACAGAACAGGTATTCGGAAAATATTTTGAATTGTACAGAGTCAGTTGGAGGGCTGAATGAATCGATAGCCAAAAATAAATCTCCAATATATTGGGAAACCCCTGCTGAAAAGCTTTTAAAATCAAAACTTTTTATTTATGCAGGTATTTATGACGGGATCCAGGGAAGCGTACCGATTACTCATTCAATTAACTTTTACAACAAGTTGCTGGCCGACCTGAATGTAGAGGATTCGTCTGAATATGTTACAGATAAGGAGAAACTGGATCTTCTTGAGTTCAGGAGGCCTTTCGGCTCCTTTGGTACTATCTCCGGACGAGAGATTTGCCTGATAAAAGAGAGCAATAATATTAAGTTAAACATCTTTACGGGCAACCACGAGATGTTAACAGAATATGCACTGGAAGAGTTGTTAAACGAGTAAGCCTGCAATCAGTTAAACGACAACTCTTTATTTTGCAGCATCCTGTATATTGTAGATTTTCCTATATCAAGTTTTGAAGCAACCAGCCGCACGTTATGATTATATTTATTCAGAAAATGTTTAACAATTTCATGGTTATACTCTTCCAGGGTCCTTTCGTCAGCCAGCAGGTGGTTCACATTTTCTTCAACATTAATATTCAGATGCACCGGTTTTATTATGTCGCTGTTAGTCATTACGCAGGCCAGTTCCATCATTGTTTTTAACTCCCTGATATTGCCGGGAAAGTGATACGAAAAGAGCACCTTCTTTGTATCTTCGGATATAGTTTTTACCGGCATGTCATTCTCCCTGCAAAATTCATTTACAAAATGTTTGGCGAGTAAAATGATATCTTTTCCCCGGTGCCGTAACGCTGGTACCTCAATTGGCAGTCCCAGAAGCCGGTAATAGAGATCCTGTCTGAATTTTCCATTGGCAACCAGATTGGCAAGATTTTTATGTGTAGCTGTAAGGATTCTCACATCAAGTGGTATGATCTCATTACCTCCAAGCCGCGTGAGTTCTCTCTCCTGTATAACCCTGAGCAGTTTGGCCTGAAGGTTTAGGGTCAGGTCAGCAATTTCATCAAGAAAAAGTGTTCCTGTGTTTGCCTGTTCAAATTTACCTATCTTCCGGAATTCAGCGTTGGTGAAAGCCCCTTTTTCATGTCCGAATAGCTCGCTTTCAATGAGAGTGTCGGGGATTGCAGATACATTAACAGGAATAAATGGTTTGCTGCTGCGGGTTGAGTTATAGTGTATACCTTTTGCGACCAGTTCTTTGCCCGTTCCAGTCTCACCGCTGATAGATACAGAGATATTGGTTTGCGATGCTTTCTCCATTAATGAAAATACCTGGTCTATCTCCCTGCTGTTGCCTTTTATTAGTTTCCTGAAATTGTAACGATCCTTTATAGCCCCCTTCAGTCGCTGGTTTTCCTGTTTCAGCTGGTCAGAATCATAAATGTTCTTAATAATATTAGTCAGTTTTTCCCTTGTATCCGAAGCCTTCATGATATAATCATAAGCTCCGTTTTTCATTAGTTCAATAGCAGTATCAATACTCTCCTGGGCAGATATTATTATAATATTTGTTTGAGGTGATTTTTTTTGGATCTCCTTCAGAGCTTCGTGTCCTGACATGTCGGGGAGTGTATAGTCAAGAGTAAGTACGTCTGGCTGGTGATCATCCAATGCATTCATGCAATCACGGGCATTGTAAAATACTCTTACCTGATAATTATTATCTGTAAGCTGTTTCTTAAGCACCTGGGCATAAAGGGTATTGTCTTCTAAGATAAAAATTTCGTATTTTACATTTCTCTTTTGGTTAGTCATCTTCACGTGATTTAATCGTCCTAAGTTTGTAAATTTTGTACCAAAATAGGAAAAAAAATGCAAAAAATTCCAAATTTGGTACAAATTTATACTTTTTAGGGGCATTTTTATATGTTTTTGGATTAATTGTACATGAGCGTCGATAATTTAATTGTATTTATGATTAAAATTGTCTGATTAAATTATGCACAAATTAATAATTAGCAGACTAAATTTGATTTATTATTTTTACCTCTCTGTTTAAATAAATCTGGTTAAGTTAGCAGGGTTTAAGAATCAAATATTTAGCCGGCAGAATTTAACAGTAAAAATTAAAGCATGAAATATAAAGCACTACACAAATTGTCATATGGATTATACATAATTTCTACTTCTTACAGTGGAAGGTCCTACGGATATATAGGCAATACTGTTTTTCAGGTTACATCTTCACCTCCGCAGTTAGCCATTAGTTGTCACAAAGATAATGTGTCGGCTTCAAAAATTTTAAAGAGCAAAGTTTTTTCTGTTTCTGTATTGCAAAAAGAGACAGATACTTCGCTGATCGGACGATTTGGCTTTATGTCGGGTGACAGCATCGATAAATTTTCAGACATTAGTACAATAACGGCAGTAACAGGTGCCCCTGTTGTTGTAGATGATACAGTTGCATGGTTTGATTGTGAAGTTGTTTCGGTAACAGATGCAGGAAGTCATTTGATAATTGTCGGCCTGATAAAAGAGAGTGATCTGCTTTCAGATGAAGAGCCACTGACTTACGCTTATTACCGGGAAAAATATAAAATGCTTGCTCCTAAAAATGCCCCGACCTATATTGAAAAGACCAAATTAGAAGAAGAGGGATTGCAGGGAAAAGATAAGGAGGCCGAAGAGGGTGAAGAATCTGCAGACAAAGACGACATGGATACTTATACCTGTTCGATATGCGGTTACCGTTATGACCCTGCAGAGGGCGACCCTTCATCAAACATACCTCCGGGCACACCCTTCAGTGAATTGCCTGAAGATTACAGATGTCCGGTTTGCAATGCAGAAAAAGAGTATTTTAAGAAAAGCTGAATTCGTTAACCGGGTTAAGTAAATACCTGCAGGCAAATCGGACAACACCATTAACAGTTTAAAGTTTATGGTGAGTGCCGTCACAATATGGTTTATTCCGGGAGTGTTTACACTGGCATAGCCAGACATCTTTTTTTTCTTCAATTTTAAAGGACAGTGGTGTAAATTCACCTCCCTGATGTGAGCCGTCACAAAATGGCTGGTTTTTACTTCTGCCACACGCGCACCAATAGTATGTGCCAGGTTCAAGAGATACCATTTTAGGAAATTTGGCTGCAATCTTTGGATTTTCCATGTTCAATATTTGTTTTTATAAAAATGCACTTTATCTGGCAAATTAATTAAAAATTTTTTTCAACTTCGTAACTGCTATTTTGCAGAAATCAAAAGTAAAAATAAAAATGAAGATAATTCTTGGTTTTTTTCTAATTTCCTTTTTTTCATTAGCCGGTTTTACACAAAGCCGGGAGGACGAAAAATTTTATGTTGGAACTTATACAGCCGAGGGCTCAGAAGGTATTTACCTCTGTAATTTCAACAATAAAACAGGAGAGGTTTCATTAAATCAGGTTTTCAAAGGAATGGACAATCCAAATTTTTTGAAAATATCACCTGACAGAAAAACATTGTACGCAGTAACCAGACTTGCATCAGATGACGGGAAAGCGGACGGTTTTGTTGAGGCCTACCGCATTAGTCCCGGAGGCAGCCTGAAGTTTATAAACCGTCAGGATTCTCACGGCTCTCATCCCTGTCATGTTGATATTTCGTCTGACGGGAAAATTGTCGGAATAGCTACTTACGGAGGAGGGACAACCTCACTGTACCCGGTAAATGAAGACGGATCTCTTCGTCCCGCTTCTTCAACTGTTATAAACAAAGGATCCGGGCCTGACCCCTCAAGGCAGTCAGCCCCCCATGCTCATTCAATAAGGTTCTCACCGCATGGAGACGAAGTCTTTAGTGCAGACCTTGGGACCGATAAGGTTGATATTTTTCAGATTAAAAATTTAAAACAGAAGCGGGCATCCCAGAAATACCTGGAACTGCCTGCAGGCTCGGGACCTCGTCATTTTGATTTTCATCCGGACGGGGATGTGATTTATGTTATAAATGAACTGAATTCTACAATTACCTCCTATAAAAAGGAGAATAAGAGATGGAATTTGCTTGAGACAATTTCCACAGTTCCGGAAGGATTCACTGATGTGAACTATCCCGCTGACATACATGTCTCTGCCGATGGAAAATTCCTTTATGGATCAAACAGGGGGCATAATTCACTTGCCGTTTATGATATTAATCCTGCTTCGAAAAAATTAATATGGAAAGGATATATC
Organism: Bacteroidales bacterium; assembly: GCA_012522835.1. Taxonomy (GTDB): domain Bacteria; phylum Bacteroidota; class Bacteroidia; order Bacteroidales; family Prolixibacteraceae; genus JAAYJR01. The sequence goes on along the minus strand of JAAYJR010000109.1, from coordinate 42,675 downwards.
TCCAGTAAGGGTGACTGGCCCAGGAATTTTGCATTCAGTCCTGATCAACAGTTTATACTTGTAGCTAACCAGAAAAGTGGCAATATTGTTGTTTACAGGATAAATAAGGCAAACGGAATGCCAGAGTTTACCGGCAATGAAATAGATGTTCCTTCTGCAGTATGCATTGAATTTCTGTAGTGCCAGTCTGATCAGCTCAGTTTTGACCCTATAAGCTTAATGAATTCATCACGGGTTGCATTTTTTTGAAAAGCACCAGTAAAATCCGATGTTGTGGTTATTGAATGTTGTTTTTGTATTCCGCGCATCTGCATGCACAGGTGCTGAGCTTCAATAACAACTGCAACTCCAAGTGGGTTTAAGGTATTTTGAATGCAATTTTTGATTTGTGAAGTTAACCTCTCCTGAACCTGCAAACGTCGGGAAAATACATCAACAACACGGGCTATTTTACTTAATCCGGTAATATATCCGTTTGGAATATATGCTACATGGGCTTTACCAAAGAATGGCAACAAGTGGTGTTCGCAAAGTGAGTAAATCTCAATATCCTTGACAATTACCATTTGCCTGTAATTTTCCCTGAACATTGCTGACTGTAATATTTTAACAGGGTCGGTCTTATATCCCTGCAATAAAAATTGCATTGCTTTGGCTACACGTTCAGGGGTTTTGTCCAGCCCTTCCCTTGAAATATCCTCTCCTATTAATTTTAAGATATTCCGGTAACTATCAGAAAGTTCCCTGGTCATTTTTTCATTATATATCTCTAATTTTTCGTATCCGTTTGAATCGATTAATTTTGGTGATCCCATTTTAGTGTAAATTTAATTGATACAAAGATTAACTTTTTTTTATAAAATGAGTATTTAAACTTGTAAGGTTTTAAAAAATTAAGAATTTAACTAAATTTTGTAAGATGAAGATTTTGATAACATCAGCAACATGGATGGAAATAAAATTGCTGGCCGATGAATTGAACCTGGTTTATGAGAAGCAGAATTTTTGGAAGTCAGGAAAAATTAAAGGACATAACATTGATATTTTGATCACTGGTATAGGAACTGTGTTCACAACCTTCAGCCTTACACAGTTACTTAATGATAACAGGTATGACATGATTATAAATACCGGAATCGCAGGAAGCCTGAACAGTGACCTTGGGATTGGGGATGTTGTAAATGTGGTAATTGAAGAGTTTGCAGACCTTGGAGTTGAAAAAAAGGGGGAATTCCTTACCCTGTTTGAATCGGGTTTTGTAAATTTGGATGAATTTCCCTTCAGCGGGGGTCTTCTGAATGCCACTTTTGATAATAAGGCCTTTAGTACCCTGCAAAAGGTGAGGGGGATTACCTCCAATATCAGTCATAGTAATAATACAAGTATAAAAAAAATCAGAAATAAATTTAAAGCAGATATTGAGTCAATGGAGGGAGCTGCTGTTTTTTATGTATGCATTAATACTGGGATACCATGCTGTGAAATAAGGGCAATATCAAACTATGTGGAACCTCATGATACAACAAACTGGGACATCCCTTTATCCATTGAGAACCTGAAGGAGAGGCTGATGTGTGCTTTTAATAATTTGATGTAAAATATCTGTTTATACCTCAGAAAAAAGACTTCAATGAAACTTACATTAGGATTTTCAACGTGTCCGAACGACACATTTATTTTTGACGCAATGATTCATGGCAAAGTAGATACGGAAGGTTTGTCATTTGATATTGTAATGGAAGATGTAGAGCAACTGAATAAAAGAGTAACGGATAGTTGTATCGATATTTCAAAATTGAGTTTTCATGCCTATGCTCATGCAACACAAAATTATATCCTGCTTACTTCAGGCTCAGCCCTGGGAAGAAAAAACGGCCCGCTATTAATATCCAGGCAAAAAATATACCCCGACGAAGTTAACAGCATTAAAGTTGCTGTTCCCGGTATTAATACCACCGCCAATATGCTTTTTAGCATTGAATACCCTGATGCCAGAGATAAGAAAGTATATCTCTTTTCGGATATTGAAGAGGCAGTTTTGGGTGGTGAGGTCGATGCAGGTGTTATTATTCATGAAAGCAGGTTTACATATGAGCAAAAAGGATTACGAAAAATTGTCGACCTGGGTGAGAGTTGGGAAAAAAAATCAGGGTATCCTGTCCCGTTGGGCGGAATAGCAATAAGGAGGGCAATTGATGAAGATATAAGGATTAAAGTAAATCGGGTTTTAAAAAGAAGTGTTCTGTACGCGCTTGAAAATCCCAATACAGCTTATGATTTTGTTAAGAAATATGCACAGGAGCTGGATGATCATGTGATATTACAACATATTCAGTTATATGTTAATAATTATACAATAGAGATGAATGATGAGGCAAAGGAGGCAATCAGATACTTATACAAAATAGCCTTTGAGAGAGGAGTTATAAAATTAATTTCCGATGATATTTTTATCTAACCTCCAAATTTTTTATCAAACAGTAATTCCATTAAGACCAGGAGTGATGTAGCTGTTAAAATACTTGCAATACTCACAGGCAGGGTTCCTAATTGTGTCAGGAATGACTGATAACCGGTTAAAATTTTATCCATGCCAAAATTTTGTAAAGTTGATTGGTCCGGATAAGTTCCGGATATTATTGATAATACAACTGCAATTGCAATTAATATAGCAAAGAGCGATAAAAATACCCAGAAACTTTTCTTCAAAACAGGGTATTTTTTCAATTGTTCCAGTGAGAACTGCTCTTCAAATATACTTTTCATAACCCTGTTTGAAAAATCAGGACCCGGTGATTCCGGAGTAATAGTTTTAAGTAATTGTCTTAATTTTATATCTTTTTCAAAGTGATTCATAATATTGTATATAATTTATCATTTAACATTTCAGACAGAATTGCATAGAGTTTTTTACGGGCCCGGTGCAATTTTACCTTTACATTACTAACTGTCAGTCCGGTTATTTTACTTATGCCTTCAATAGATTCATCTTCATAATAATATAATAAGACGAGGGTATATTCATCGTCTGCAAGTTGTTTCAAAGCAGTTTTTACATATTTTTCACGATCCTTTTCCGGGAATTCGTCAAAATCAATCTCCTCAGTTTCATCCCTGACCTGAATATCGTACAAAGGGATACTTTCCGGTTTTTTCTTCCTGATTTCCGAGATGCAGGTATTATATGCGATCCTGAATAACCAGGTTGAGAATTTTGCCTTCGCCCTGTAAGTATGCAAAGATTTGAATGCCTTGATGAAGGTTTCCTGGGCTGCCTCCTCTGCCTCCTCACGATTTTTAAGAACTTTTAGTGCAATTGAAAAAACAATATCCTTATATCTTTCAACAAGATACGAAAAGTAATTTGTATGGCCGTTAATTACTTTTTTAATATAATAGATATCGTCTCTTTTTACCATTTTTATCTTGGACGAAAAAAAAGTCCGGCGGTTACAAAATTATTAAAATTTGTAACCATGATTAAAAGTATGCGTCAAATAGTCAAAACAGTTATTAATGATAAAAAATTAAATGTTATGGAAGAAATTTTTGTGCCAATTGGATTTTTCCTGGCTTTGTTTGCAATATTATATGTTTACTGGTCAAACCGTACCAAAGAACGACTGGCATTAATAGAGAAGGGTATTGATGCAGGAATTTTCAAATCAACTCCTTCAAAATATGCCTTGCTGAAGTGGGGTATATTTTTAATGGGGGCAGCTGTTGGCGTCATTGCCGGATATATCCTGTCACTTGTAATAAACGAAGTTGTGGCATATTTTGCTATGATATTTCTGTTTGGAGGAGTTGGTTTAATTACAGCCTATCTGATAATAAAAAAATTATCTCAAAAGGAGTAGTATTGTATTAATTATCACAATGAAGGTCAATGATTTTTTGAATGACTCCAGAACATACCGGGCAGAAATTTTTAGCATTATTGCTTTTCATTCTGCAATCCATGTAAGGGCTGTATATACCTTCAGTCATATATCCCCCTCCTTCAAAAACTCCCACTGTATTACTGAATCCTTCGGTCCGTGGAGTTGGTACTGGTGTATTTTCTGAAACCATTGACTTCCATTTTTTATTAAAATTAACCAGTGTAGTCAGGTTTGGCTCCCATGGTTCTTCCTTAATATTGTAGAAGTTCTCATAAGCGACTTCCGATGTATAATATTCATCACCCAGTCCTGCAAATCCGTGTCCAAATTCATGAACAAAAACCTCCCGGGTAAGTTGATGATCGGAGGAACAAACACTCAGGAAATTATAGAATCCCCCTCCTCCGTAACGTTCTGTATTTACCAGTACATATATGTGGTCATAAGGTACACAGGCTGCAATATCATATATAGTCTTCATGTCGCTGGTTGTCAGGTACCTGGGTATATCAAAAGTATAAAAGGTGGAGTTCAGTAAAGTATTGTTATATATCTTTTCTCCGGGGACATCAGTGCCTGTCTCTTCAGAGGGGGCAAATACTGCCCTAATATTGAAATTCATTTTATTTGATTTAAATGGTTCTTCATCAAATAAATATCCGGTAATACGGCTGGCATCATTCAGAAATTTATCCTTTTCTGTTTCAGTATAACCTTCAGACAGGAGCACCAGATCCACTTTTTTTTCCGGTTTGCCGTTTTCGAGGATAGTTGCTGTTTCATAAGGAAAAGGTTTTTCACTGATTATGAAATAATTATCCGGATCTATTTCTGTTTTATAAATTGTTTTAAAGTTACCTTTCCATTGCCGGGCATCAATCTCCAGCCTGACCTTATTTTTAGGATAGGGAAAAACAGCTGCCTGGTAGAAGGTTTTATTTATATTCTTTGCCTCAGCAGTTGTCTGCCATTCCTGAAAAAGGGTACAAAATCCTTTTGAAAACAGCAGAGCCCCTGAACTGAGATTAAATATCCGAAACCTGTATGTACCGTAATTAAAAGTATCTGTTAAATTTGTGTGTGATCCGGCCCAGTGGGGCTCTTTTTTTATTTGTCCGGGATAGACCATTACCTCATTTGAATTGCCTCCAAGAAGGAAATCAAAACGCATAGAGTAGTCACTGAAAAAGTTTTCAAATATTGTCTGTCCTTCTGCGATTATGGGCAGAAGCAAAAGAAATACAACGAACTGCCTGATCATTTTCTGAGCATTTATTACTTTTGACAAAAATATAATATCATTTAGATAAAATGAGGGAACTTTATAAATTTTTACTTGATAATATAAGGGAGATAGATAAATTTGACAGTTTTGCCAGGCCCGGAGCACTAATGGTTACCCTGTTGATCCTTATACTTATAGCATGGGTAAGCCATTACCTGACAAGAAAAATACTTATCGGAATTGCAGTCAAAATTGCAGACAGAACCAAAACAACATGGGATGATATTCTGGTAAAAAGGAAGGTTTTCAGGTATGTAGCCCATTTTATCCCGGCATTTATTATCTATTATTCGGCTGATTTTGCCTCACCGGTACTTAAGCAGGAATTGGCTGAACTTAGTGATGCAGCTGTTAGTATGCTTTCAAATGATTATTATTTGAATATGGGGAGAATATTAACAAAGTTTGCACAAGTATATTTCATATTCATTTTTATTTTTCTGTTCAATGCGGTGCTTAACACCGGACTTGATATCTACAACACCACAGACTACGCGATACACAGGCCTGTAAAAGGATATGTTCAGCTTTTTAAGATCCTCATTTTCTTTCTTTCAGGTATTTTGATAATCGCTGTCCTGCTGGGAAAGGACCCTACGGTCTTACTTGCCGGACTGGGAGCGATGGGCGCTGTCCTGTTGCTGGTTTTTAAGGATTCAATTTTAGGATTTGTAGCTTCAATACAGCTGTCAGGTAATAACATGGTTAAGATTGGCGACTGGATTGAGATGAGGAGCAGAGGAGCTGATGGTACTGTTTTTGATATTACCCTGAATACTGTAAAGGTCCAGAATTGGGACAAGACCATTTCGACCATTCCCACTTATGCAATGGTAACTGAGTCATTTATAAACTGGAAAGGCATGCAGGAATCGGGGGGAAGAAGAATAAAAAGGGCAGTTTATATAGATATGACCAGCATAAAGTTATGTGATTCAGAGTTGTTGCACCGCCTTCAGAACTTTTTAATTATAAAAGACTATATAATTGGGAAGGAGAAGGAGATTGCCGAATACAACGCACTGAATAATATTTCTGACGATGATGTTGTAAGCGGCCGCAGACAAACCAACATTGGAATTTTCAGGAAGTATCTGGAGGTTTATCTTAAACAGCATCCAATGATCAATAATGACATGACCTTTCTGATACGGCACCTTCAGCCTTTAGGGAAAGGCCTGCCGATAGAGATCTATGTTTTTTGTAAAGAGAAGTCATGGGCAAGCTATGAGTCAATACAGGCAGATATTTTTGATCACATTCTGGCTGTTATCCCAAGATTTGACCTGCGGGTTTTCCAGGAACCTTCAGGAGCTGATTTTTCAAAACTCGTCACATCGTAATAAAAGCAATATTATAAAACATTTCTGGCTTTCAATTATATTTTTTCCATACATTTGCTAATTAATGTGTTATTCAAACAATAGTAAAAAATGGAGAGATCTGAATATATTGAACGCCCTCCTGATATAGATGAATTGGATGAAAAAATCCTGAAACTGATCACAAAAAATGCCCGGATTCCTTTTCTTGAAGTAGCAAGAGAGTGTGGGGTTTCAGGTGCTGCAATACATCAAAGGGTACAGCGTTTATTAAATATAGGGGTAGTTTCAGGCAGTGAATTTATTGTGGATCCTGAGAAGATAGGATATAATACCTGTGCATACATGGGGATATACCTCGAAAAAGCAAAATATCATATTCAGGTGGTAAAGGCCCTGCGCAAAATTCCCGAAATAGTTGAATGCCATTATACAACAGGGCAATATGCCATATTTATAAAAATTCAGACTAAAACAAATAAGCATCTTAAGGATTTAATTGACAATGAACTACAACAAATTGACGGAGTTTTGCGGACAGAGACATTCATGTCCCTCGAGATGGATTTTAAAAGACAGGTGCCAATAAAATAACTAAAAACGAAATACAGAAAATAGATTAGAGATGACTGTAAGGAATCATTTAGACGATATTGACTTGAAGATTTTGGATATTATCACCCAAAATGCACGGATACCTTTTAAAGATGTTGCGAATAAGGTAGGAGTATCCAGAGCCGCTGTTCATCAGCGGGTTAACAGGATGATTGACGAAGAGGTCATTACCGGCTCGGGCTATAATATCGATCCTAAAAAGGTAGAATACGGGACATGCAGCTATATGGGTATTTTTCTGGAAAAGGGTAGCCTCTACTCAGAGGTGGTTGAAAAATTGGAACTTATTCCGGAGATTGTTGAATGTCATTATACAACAGGGCAATATGCCATTTTTATAAAAGTATACGCAAAAAATAATGAGCACCTGAAAAGTATTTTGAGTGGGAGAATACAAAAGATCAATGGTATTGCCAGTACAGAAACTTTTATATCCCTGGAGGAGTCAATTAAGAGAACCATTCCTGTAAGCCTCTGATTTTATAGGTCCGGAAGGTTTCTTTGCCTTACTGCCTCAAAGATCATCAATCCGGCAGCAACAGACACATTCAGGGAGTCAATTTTTCCGGAAAGAGGGATTCTGACTTGTTCATCAGCCATTTGTAAAATTGCAGGAGATATTCCCTTGTCTTCAGCTCCCACTATTATGCAGAGTGGTACATTCATTTTCGCATCAGTAAACAAAGTATCTGCCTTTTCGGATGCAGCCACAATTCTTATTCCGGAGTTTTTCAGGAACTGTAAAGTTTGTTTCAGATTTGGTGATTTGCACACAGGCAGGTAATTAAGAGCTCCTGCCGAAGTTTTCACTGCATCAGCTCCAATTCTTGCCATGCCTTTTTCAGGGACAATTACAGCATTTACGCCACCACATTCAGCACTCCTTACAATAGCTCCGAAGTTTCTGACATCGGTAATCCTGTCAAGCATAAGTATTAAAGGATTTACTGCCTCCTCAAAGAGTCCCGGCAATACAATTTCAATATCAGCAAAGTCGACCGGAGATAAAAAAGCCAGTACTCCCTGGTGGTTTTTCCTGGTAATGCGGCTGATCTTTTCGGCCGGGACAAACTGGAAGTTGACATTATTTTCTTTAATTAAGGGGAAAAGTGTATTAAACAATTCATTGTCAATCCCTTTTTTTATCAAAATCTTATCTATTGAACGGCCGTTTCTGATAGCCTCAATGACTGCTCTGGTTCCAAATATATAATCTTCTTTATCCACTACCAGGTTTTTTTAGATTTCCAGTTTTCTAATTCTGTATGTAACTCTTCCCATATTGAAAGAGTTTTGTTCAGTTCCTCCTGCAAAGAATCATACGATTCGAAGATGGATGTATTGTTAAGTACACCGGTTGCAGATAATTTAAGGTTTACGGCAGACATCTCCTCTTCAAGTTTTTCAATGCTTAGTTCTGTTTCAGATATCTTTTTTTCCAGACGTGATATATTTCTGTTGATCTCTTTGCGCTCCTCAAAATACTTCTGTCCCTCTCCGTTGCGTGGTTTCTCTGTAGCTTTTTTATCAGACTTGTTTTGTATCCCTGCTTTTTCATAATCCTGCATAGATTCGAGCCTTTTTTTTCTCAGGAAGTCGTATATGCCACCAAGATGTTGCTTTACCGCTCTGTTTCTGAATTCATAAACACAGTTGACAATTCCGTCCAGAAAATCCCTGTCATGAGACACTAATATAACCGTGCCTTTAAAATGAATCAGGGCCTCTTTTAATATCTCTTTCGACTGCATGTCGAAGTGGTTTGTCGGTTCATCAAGAACCAGCAGGTTAACAGGTTTCAACATCAGCCGTATCATAGCCAGTCTTGTTTTTTCTCCTCCGCTGAGTACTTTAACTTTTTTGTCGACATCATCACCTGAGAAAAGAAATGCTCCAAGTATATCCCTGATCTTTGTTCTGATCTCTCCTGTTGCGATTTCATCGATAGTCTCCAGTACAGTAAGTTCCCCATCCAGCATATCTGACTGGTTCTGTGCAAAATACCCTGTCTTAACATTGTGGCCTGTTTTCATGCTCCCTTCATGTTCCAGTTGTTGGAGTATGATTTTAACCAAAGTGGTTTTCCCTTCTCCGTTTCTGCCGACAAATGCTACTTTCTCGCCCCTTTCCACAGTAAGGTTGACATTATTTAACACCACGTGGAGGCCATAGCTTTTAGAAATATTTTTTCCCTCGATTACAACTTTCCCTGAAGATGGAACAGGTGGAAAATAAATCTTTAGTTCAGCTTTGTCTTTCTCCTCTATTTCAATACGTTCAATTTTTTCAAGTTGCTTGATCCTTGACTGAACCTGTATTGCTTTTGTTGCCTTATACCGGAATCTTTCAATAAATTTTTCAGTATCCTCAATCATTTTTTGTTGGTTCCTGTATGCTGCCAGATTGATCTCCCTCTGTTCCTTTTTCCATTTGACAAAATCGGAATAGATCATTTTCTGATCGTTAATTCTTCCAAGAGAAATTTCCATTATTCTGTTACATACAGCATCAAGAAAAGCTTTATCGTGCGAAACCAGCATCACAGCCCCTCTGTAGTTTTTCAGAAAGTTTTCGAGCCACTGTATTGACTCTATATCGAGGTGATTTGTTGGTTCGTCAAGTAATATTATATCGGGCTTTTTCAAAAGCAGCTTAGCCAGTTCAATTCGCATACGCCAGCCACCGCTGAATTCTGACGTCGGCCTGTTAAAATCATTTCTTTCAAAGCCCAGTCCCAGCAAAGTCTGTTCCAGATCTGCCTGATAGGTATCTCCTCCGAGGATTGAATACCTTTCGTTCATTTCAGTCAGACTGTCCAGTTTTTTAAGATAATTTTCAGAATGAAAATCTGTTGTTGAGGGTAATTCCTTATTCAGTTTTGAAATATTTTTTTCCAGATTTATGAGTTCACCAAACGCCAGCATTGTTTCTCCCATAAGTGTGCTGGTATCTTTTATTTCTATCTGTTGCGCCAAATAGCCCACAGATGTATCCTTTTGTCTGGTTACTTCGCCCGATGATGGGTCCGAAATCCCGGCCAGCAACTTTAATAATGTTGTTTTGCCGGCTCCGTTTTTTCCCGTTAACCCTATTCTGTCCCCCTTATTTATTATGAAGTTAATATCCTTAAGCAGGTCAAATCCTCCGAAACTGACACTTATTTTATTTACTGAAATCATAGATGAAATTTCGATGAGGCCAAAGATAGTTATAAAGAGGCATCAAACAAATACATCCCAAATGTATGGGTATTGATTATTTTTTAGTGCGAAACAGTTTATTCACTTTTTTTAAGAAAATAATATCACGATGATGAAAAATTATTAAAGAAGAAAGGGGAAAGCTTATGGACGCTTTTGAAGATGATTGATGATTTACAAACCCCTAAACACAAAACCAATCATAAATACAGAAGATGCTTTCCCCTTAATAATTTTATTTGTGAAAATAAAACCAACCATTAAATCATACCAAATGTAACTATATTAACTTATATATTTAAAAATGTGTCAATAAAAATTACTTTTTATGTCTGTTTTTGTGTTAGTTTTCCCAAAATGGGACAACAAATATCTATTTGGGAATCACTTTTTTTAAGTAAAACTTTCGGTATCATGCATAAACACTATATTTGCACAAAAAAATGACCAGGAAGAGGAAAAAACCATTTTATGAAAGGGTCAGTATAGAAGATATCGGATCTGAAGGAAAAGCATTGGTGAAGATCAACGACATGGTAGTTTTTACACGTCACGCCATACCAGGCGACATTGTGGATCTTCAGGTAATAAGGAAGAGAAAAAATTACCAGGAAGCTGTTATCACCAGGATTTATGAATTTTCGAAAGAGAGAGTTAAACCTTTTTGTTCTCATTTTGGAGACTGCGGAGGCTGTGTCTGGCAATTTTTACCCTACGAAAAACAACTATTCTATAAACAGAAGCAGGTTGTGGACCAGTTAACGAGAATTGGAAAAGTTAAATTGCCTGTAATATCTCCTATATTAGCTTCAGAAAATAAAATATTCTATCGTAATAAACTTGAGTACACCTTTTCAACCAGAAGTTCGCTGACACGGGCAGAGTTAGATTCGGGGAATAATTTTTTCGATTCTGATTCTCTGGGTTTTAATGCCAGCGGCCAGTTTGATAAAGTAATCAATATTGAAAAATGTTGGCTTCAGCCTGATCCTTCCAATGCTATACGGACTTATGTTTATCAATATGCCATAGATAATGGCCTCGAATTTTTTGATATTCGCAATCAAAAAGGATTTTTGCGAACCCTTATGATCAGGACTTCTGCAAGAAATGAAGTAATGGTTGTGTTGTCGGTGTTCAGGGATGACAGGGAAGCCCTTTCCGGACTGCTGAATTCGGTAAAAGAAAATTTTCCGTCCGTCACTTCACTAATGTATGTAATCAATTCTAAAGGGAATGATACAATTTCAGATCTTGATATTATGCTGTATTACGGGAGGGATTACATACTTGAAGAGATGGAAAATCTTAAATTCAGGATTGGGCCCAAAAGTTTTTTTCAGACAAATTCGGCGCAGGCATATAATTTATATAAGGTGGTTCGTGAATTTGCCGCGCTTACAGGACGGGAAATTGTTTATGACCTTTATACCGGGACCGGAACGATTGCTCAGTTTATTGCAGGAAATGCCCAAAAAGTAGTTGGTATCGATTACGTTCCTTCAGCCATAAATGATGCTGTTATAAGTGCATCCCTCAATCAAATTGATAATGTCTTCTTTTTTACAGGCGACATAAAAGAACTGTTGAAACTGAATTTTACAAAGGAACACGGGAAACCGGATGTCATTATTACAGACCCCCCAAGAGCAGGCATGCATAAAGATGTAATTGAAAGTTTGCTTGAGATATTGCCGGAGAAGATTGTCTACGTCAGTTGTAACCCCGCAACACAGGCACGTGATATAAATCTGTTGAGCAGTCACTACACAGTGATAAAAGTGCAGCCTGTTGATATGTTTCCACATACCCAACATGTGGAAAATGTAGTTTTGCTTGAGCGAGTAATTGAGCAATAGGACCTTATCAGGGATAGTATTTTTTTTACAGATGTTATACAGTTAAGTTGCGATTTATGTCATGGGGACAAAATATTATCAATTCTCAATGATAAATTGCAATAATTGTGTTAAATTCATACATTATTTATAAAAGGAGTCAGATGAAACATGCATGAATCGAAGAATGCTGGTTTCATAAGTATAAATTAAAAATATCGGGAAAGATGAAAAGAACATTACTTATTTTATTAGTATTTTTTAGCTATTTGGGATATTCCCAAAACAGAGATTTTTTAGATAATGCAGTAGTAAAAATTGAAAAGACTAATATTAACAGTACTGCAAGTGATTTTGGCCCTTCATATGTGGGTAATGAACTTTGGTTTTCTGCATTTACAGACGATGAGATTAATAAGATCAGGCAGGGTAAGGTCAGGGAGGTGTTTTACAACCTTTACTCTGTGCCAATTGACGGGAAAGGTAATATAAGGGGAGGTAAAGTGATCAGGCTTGAAGATGTCAGTTCGGGTTATCATGCCGGTCCGGTTTCATTTTGCGAAAAGACAGAAGAGCTGTTTGTCACCCTGAGTAACTTTGAAGATCCGGAGATAGAAAGGGTTGTTTTCAGAAAAGCCAGTATACCGCTAAAGATCATTATTCTCAGGAAGTCCGGTAGTGGCTGGGCAGAAGCCGGAGAGATGCCTTTCAACAATTCTTTTTATTCTGTTGGACATCCTTCTGTATCAGTTACCGGCGATACTTTGATTTTTGTATCCGATATTCCGGACAAGGGTAAGGGAGGTACTGATATTTATATGTCTGTTCGCAGAAACGGCAGGTGGGGAGATATGATCAACCTGGGAGATAAAATAAATTCAAACGGAGATGAGATGTTCCCGTTTCTCCATAAAGGAAAATATTTAGTATATGCATCAAATGGCAAGTCAGGAGGGAAAGGAGGACTTGATCTTTTTTATACAATGATTTCAGGTTCTGATTTTGGCACCCCACAAAACCTGGGTGATTTGAATTCTTCTGCTGATGATTTCGGACTAGTAATTCATGATGATGAATCAAGTGGTTATTTTGTGTCGAAAAGAGACGGAGGCACAGGTGATGATGATATTTATAAAGTTCTTTTTGAACCCCAGGGTAAATACGAGTTGGAATTACTGGTAAGGGACAGGAAAACCGGCAATCCCGTCTCAAACGCAAGAGTTAATTTTAACGACAACATGACCCGTTATACCGGAAATGACGGAATAATCAGAAGAGATCTGGAAAAGGATTTTGACTACACTGCTGCCTCAGCGCTTGACGGATATATGAACGAATCAATATCATTCACTACCAAAGGAAAACCATTTGGCATTTTAAAAGAGGTAATAGAGATTGAAAAAGTGGAGATTGGCCAAAAATTCGAGATGAAAAATATATATTATGAATTTGACAAATGGGATATTCTACCGGAATCAGAAATAGAACTTGACAAACTTGTAAAGGTGATGAAAGATAATCCTTCATGGAAGGTTGAATTAGGATCGCATACAGACAGTCGCGGAACAAATGCCTACAATGAGGATCTGAGTCAGAAACGTTCTGATTCTGCAGTCAGATATATTGTATCAAAAGGGATTGCCCAAAGCCGGATTATTGCTAAGGGTTATGGTGAGTCACAATTAGTTAACCATTGTTCTGACGGAGTAAACTGCACTGAAGAGCAGCACAGGATGAACAGAAGGACAGAGTTTACAATTTTAGAAATGTAAATATTCTAATAGAAGATAAATTTTCTAAAATCAAAAACCCGGTGAATGGTCATTCACCGGGTTTTAATATTATATACCAATTAATTTTTTATCCAAGATAAGTTTTCAATAGTTTGCTCCTTGATGTATGTCTTAGCCTTCTGATAGCTTTCTCTTTTATCTGACGCACTCTTTCACGTGTAAGGCCGAATCTTTCACCAATTTCTTCCAGGGTCATCTCCTGGCACCCTATGCCAAAGAATAGGCGAATTATATCAGCTTCTCTTTCTGTCAGCGTAGCAAGAGCACGGTGAATTTCCTTGGAGAGGGATTCCTGTATCAGTGTACGGTCTGCGTTTGGAGAATCATTATTCACCAGTACATCCAGCAAACTGTTATCTTCACCGTCAACAAATGGTGCATCCACAGAAACATGTCTTCCCGAGACTCTTAATGTATCTGATACTTTTTCGGCAGACAACTCAAGTGAATTTGCAAGTTCTTCAGGAGATGGTTTACGTTCGTGTTCCTGTTCGAATTTTGAAAAAGCTTTATTTATTTTATTTAACGAACCAACCTGGTTAAGGGGAAGGCGCACAATCCTCGATTGTTCGGCAAGTGCCTGAAGAATAGATTGCCGGATCCACCAGACAGCATAAGAGATGAATTTAAAACCTCTGGTTTCATCAAATTTTTCTGCGGCCTTAATTAATCCAAGGTTACCCTCATTAATTAAATCAGGAAGGCTAAGTCCTTGATTCTGATACTGTTTTGCAACAGATACTACAAACCTGAGGTTAGCTCTTGTCAACTTTTCCAAAGCAGCCTGATCACCCTTTTTAATTCTTTGGGCTAATTCTACTTCTTCCTCCACAGTAATAAGTTCCTCCTTACCAATTTCCTGCAGGTATTTGTCTAAAGAGGCACTTTCACGATTTGTTATAGACTTTGTGATCTTTAGCTGTCTCATATAATCTCCTTATCTCCTTAAAAAAGTGTGCAAATATAGAATATTAATAATTACTATCGATGAAGAAGGCATCTAATTCGTCAATTTTAATGGTATGTTAAAGGTATTTAGCTTCAATTATTTCAAACACCAAAAACAAAATATGCCAACTCTCCATTGGGGTAAATCCCTTCTACAAGGATTCCACCTCTGGCGTTCTCTGTCTCTCTTCTAAAATCATTTACCTCATAAACAGGTTTTTTATTAACATGCGTAATAATAAACCCATTACTCAGGCCCGCATCTTTAAGTTTACCGTTCTTCAGTTCTGTTATCTTTATTCCGCTCTCTATCTTCAGATAATTTTTATCTTCATTTGTTACCGGTTCGAAACGGGCTCCCAAAAAGGTATCATTGTCTCTCACAATTTCTGTATCTCCATGTTTATTACGTAATGTAACAGTAAATTGTTTCTTGTCGTTTTTTCTTTTGATAACAATTTTAATATCTTCTCCCGGACGGAACCGGCTTACTTTTTCCTGTAACTCTGCAGCTGAGTTCACCGGTTCACCGGCAACATTTAATATTACATCCCCCTCTCTTATTCCAGCCTCATTTGCCGCTCCGTTTTCAATAACAGCAGTAACAAAAACACCTTCAACTTTTTCAAGTCCTCTTTCTTCAGCAAGGGATGCTGTAACATCTGCAATGCTTACTCCCAGTAATGCCCTCTGTACCTGTCCGTACTCTTTCAGGTCTTCAACCACTTTTTTTACGATAGAAACCGGAACAGCAAATGAGTAACCGGCATATGAACCCGTACGTGATGCTATTGCAGTATTAATTCCCACAAGGTTTCCCTGCTGATTTACAAGCGCTCCCCCGCTGTTTCCGGGATTGACGGCGGCATCAGTCTGGATAAATGACTCAATAGAGTATTCTTCAGGGTTAATGCCAAGGTTTCTTGCCCTGGCGCTCACTATCCCTGCGGTAACTGTAGAGGTAAGGTTAAACGGATTACCAACTGCAAGCACCCATTCTCCCAGCTTCAGGTTATCTGAGTCGCCATAGGTAAGATATGGCAGATTTTCAGCTTCTATCTTTACCAGAGCCAGGTCGGTAGAGGGATCGGCACCGATGAGGCGGGCATCATACTCCTGCTTATCGTTTAATATGACTTTTATTTTTTGTGCCCTTTCTATTACATGATTATTGGTAACAATAACCCCGTCTTCAGAAAGAATTACACCTGAGCCGTAACCAGTAGCTAACTGAGGCTCCTGCCTCCGTAGTCCGAAGAATTCATCGAAAAACGGATTTCCGCTGGACCAGCCATCACCTCTCACCGACTGGGTTGCAATATGAACAACGGCATGAACTGAATTTTCTGCTGCAAATGTCAGATCGGGAAGCTGTTGCTGACTGTTGGCGGGCAGGTTAACGAAGTTAACCGGCCGTTGCTCGGCAATAGTGATCACCTCGGATTTTTGAAAATAGTTGCTGAATATCCAGACTGCAAAAAAGGCGCTTGCTACTATCACAAGCAGCATCAGAGTATATTTTTTAATATTCTTCATATTTTTAAAATTTTATTTGTATGATAAGGTAAACAAATAATTTGCCATTATTTCATAATCAACGAAACATTACGGCCAGTTTTACATATTTTAACAACCTAAAAATGATTTTGTTAAAAAAATACAAACTTTACACCACTGTTATGTAAATTTTGTCATATAAAGCCATGTCTTAGCGTGCGTCAGGCACTTTAAACCATTTTGAACCCGGTTCAAAAGGTTCATAAGCAGAAATATAATCAATTGCCTGCTCAGCATTTTCTGCAATATAATAGAGTTGACGGTATTCTTCTTTTATGAACTTTTCATGGAACGACTTTTCAAATTGTTTAAACAAAAAATCGAAAAAATTGTTCACATTTATAAAAACGACAGGTTTTTTATGGTATGACAGCTGTCTGAGTGTTAAAACCTCCATAATTTCTTCGAGTGTTCCGAATCCTCCCGGCAGTGCAATGAATGCATCAGATAATTCGCGCATTTTTGCCTTTCGTTCCTGCATATTCTTAGCTTTGATAACCTGATGGGAATTTTCTGATGTAAGTGATTTTTTAATAAATTTTTCAGGTATTATTCCCACTGTCCGGGCGCCTGACTGTGATGCTGCAACAGTCACGGTTTCCATTAACCCAACATTTGCTCCTCCATTAATCAGAGTGTATCCTCTTTCACCTATAATTTTTCCAAGTTTTACAGCTTCATTAAAATAAATATCAGGAATCGCATTACTTGAAGAGGAGAAGACACAGACCTTTATATGTTTATTATTCATTCAACTAATAATATTGCTGTCAGGCATCTATATTTGCATAAGTGGCGTGTTCCTCGATAAATTTTCGTCTTGGCGGAACATCATCGCCCATGAGCATTGCAAAAATATGATCTGCCTCGGCAGCATTTTCAATTGTTACCTGTTGCAGAGTTCTGAATTCGGGATTCATTGTGGTTTCCCACAATTGTTCGGCATTCATTTCCCCGAGGCCTTTATATCTTTGGATATGCATATTACTTTCGTTACCGCCGGCCCACTCCTGGACGATTTGTTTTCGTTGTTGTTCAGTCCATGCATAAGCCTCTTTTTTGCCTCTTCTGAGCAAATAAAGAGGAGGTGTGGCAATATAGAGGTGTCCTTGTTTTATCAGATCCTGCATATACCTGAAGAAGAAAGTCATGATTAATGTGTCAATATGGCTTCCGTCAACATCAGCATCGGTCATTATAATTATTTTATGATATCTCAGCTTTTCCATATTCAGGCCTTTGGAGTCCTCCTCTGTTCCAATTGTAACTCCCAGTGCAGTGAAAATATTTTTTATCTCTTCACTTTCAAAAACCTTATGCTGCATAGCTTTTTCAACGTTCAGTATTTTTCCTCGAAGTGGGAGGATTGCCTGAAATTTCCTGTCGCGCCCCTGCTTAGCTGTTCCACCTGCTGAATCTCCCTCAACAAGGAATATTTCACAAAGAGTGGGATCTTTTTCTGAGCAATCGCTTAATTTGCCGGGAAGTCCGCCCCCTGAAAGGGCATTTTTACGCTGTACCATCTCCCTTGCTTTGCGTGCAGCATGCCTGGCCTGGGCAGCAAGGATTACCTTGTTAACAATGGATCTGGCTGATTTTGGATTTTCTTCAAGATAATGTGCAAGCACTTCACTAACTGCCTGGTCAACAGCCAGGCTTACATCTGAGTTGCCTAATTTTGTTTTTGTCTGGCCTTCAAATTGTGGTTCTGCCACCTTTACTGATATCACGGCTGTCAGTCCTTCCCGAAAATCATCACCACTAATATCAAACTTCAGTTTTGACAGCATCCCCGACTGCTCTGCATAATTTTTTAAGGTTCTCGTCAGCCCTCTCCTGAAACCTGTAAGATGGGTACCGCCCTCGATAGTATTGATATTATTAACATAAGAGTGGATATTCTCGGCAAATGTGTTATTGTACTGCATTGCAATCTCTACCGGGATATCATTTTTTTCTGTTACTATATGTATTATTTCTGGTGTGATTTTAACCCTTGCATCATCCAGGTAATCTACAAACTCTTTAAGTCCGGCGTCTGATAAAAAGGTTTCTGATTTATATATACCCTCGTCATCTTTCCTGCGCTCATCTTTAAGGGTAAGACTGATGCCAGCATTAAGGAATGACAATTCGCGCAGTCGCGCTGCAAGTATTTCATAATTATATTCGGTTGCCAGGAAGATGGAATCGTCAGGTTTAAATGTTACTGTTGTACCAGTTTTATCTGATTCTCCAATCACTTTTACATCATAAACAGGATGCCCTTTTTGATATTCCTGAACCCAGATTTTGCCTTCTCGGCGTACTTCAGCTTTCAGATTAGAGGATAGGGCGTTGACACATGAAACGCCAACTCCGTGCAATCCTCCGGAAACCTTATATGAATCTTTATCAAATTTACCTCCTGCATGGAGCACAGTCATCACCACCTCTAAAGCAGATTTGTTTTCTCCGGAATGATTTTCGGTAGGTATACCCCGCCCGTTATCTGCAACAGTTACTGAATTATCAGGATGAATTATTACATCAATCTCATCGCAATAACCGGCAAGTGCCTCATCAATTGAATTGTCTATAACTTCATATACCAGGTGGTGAAGCCCTTTGTCATTAACATCACCAATATACATCGCAGGTCTTTTCCTGACAGCTTCAAGTCCTTCGAGAATCTGGATGCTGGCAGCTGAATAGTTCCCATTTCCCCCTTTCGGGATAATTTTATTTTCTATCTCGTTCATTATTTTGTCTATAAATTTTTCAATTGAAAATTAAAAGGCTCAGTACCCGTCCGCTAGTTTTATATAATTATTTTTGCATTTAGGTTAAAACATTGGCATTCAGGATTATATTTAAAAAAACGAAGTACTGATTCCATTAATGCAAATATACTAAAAATAACCGTTGCAACGGACCTTTTTCCGGCTTTTTAACGCTTATTTTTCAACAAGATATTAACCTGAAAATGAGAGAATAAGACTATTTTAAAAGAGCCTGGGATTGCACTCTTTGCAAGGACTGATTTTTAAGTTTTAACATACACTTAAAATGCATAACCCAAACCACCCAGTACATTGAAACTTTGTACCGGATATCCTAACCAGTGCTGATACTTATTGAAGGCAAAATTGTTCAGATGAACAAAAACCGAAAATTTATCAGTTACTTTATAATCAGCATTAAAATTAAGGTCAAATATTGGTTCAAGAGTATATTTTTCAGTTTGTAAATTTTCAAGCTGTAGCAGGTCTGCGTTTGACAGAGGCCTTGGATCTTCACCGGGATATGAATAGATAAGAGCGTTTCTGCTGCCGGTAAAAAAGAGGCTGGTCCCAACACTTAACTGTTCCGATGCTTTATATTCCAAAGAAAGTTTTGCATCCCAGTCGGGCAGGTTCCAGGCTTCCTGCATTGATTCCATTTTATAAACGTAGTAATTTCCTGAAATGAGTAAATTCATTTTTTCAAATGACGCATGAAATATTTCGAGGTTAAATTTTAAAAGATCAAGGTTGTCATAAATAACATCGAAATCATTATCAACAATATATGAAGACGGCATAGAAGCGTTATTCATATATTTAAAAAGATAATAGAGCGGTTTATTTTTGAACATAGAATAGTCTGCCGATATCTTGAAATTTGTCTTAGGGGCTAGCTTGCCGTCAAAACCTCCATAGAACCGGAATCTTTCAAATGTATTTTTATGTACATGGTGTCTGGGGTCAATATATGGATTCTCATATGCTATTTTCGAATAATTATTTGCCGAGTAGTTACCGTCTATGCCGGCAAAAATATTTATTATCTCCTCTACCGGCATAAAATTGACCTTAACAACCGGTGCCAGTTTTGCAAGTGCATCAGTACTGCTGTCCAGAACAAACCATCCTTTTGCCCCAATCTGTAAATTTGCAACATCTCCACCGATCATAAAGGAAGGTTGTGCAGTAATCCATATTTGTCTGTTTTTTCCCATCCCCATCAGATAAGGGTTAAAAATGTTGTCTGTATGGATAACATTTACTCCTGCAGTCAGCAATCCTGCCCCCTTATAATATGGTTTTTTTATATCGGCTAAAAACTTTCCGTAATGTTCTGTTTGCCCTGTTTTTGATTTAAAATAGTCGTAATCAAAATCAAAGTCAAATGTGAAATCATTTTTTCCGGCTGAAGCATTTTCAAGGCTGAGATTAAAGCCCCCCCTGGTAAATGTCTGTCTTTGTCCGAGGTAATTTATCTCCTGATCTTCATCTTTTAGTAAAGAGGGTATTGAATCTTTTGGATATCCGTAATAATTAAATCCATTATGGCTGAAATCAATATTAACAGTGAGCAGGGATCTATTAAAGAAGTGCTTGATATACATTTCAGCTTCATTATCTGAAAAAGGGGCATCTACCTTATCTCCACCTTCCAGATTCAGTTTCCCATGTGAGGAGAGGTGTTTCCCGTGCAGCCCGAATATTGTATTTTTCATATTCCTGCTGTTAAAGAATAATTCTCCGTAAGGTCTGTTATAATTTCCCGCACCTGCCCTGATAAGTCCAAATCCGGTATCCTCTTTTGGTTGTGAGGCAAAAGCAGCTGCTTTTAGTGTATTTACAGAAAATGTATTAAAGACCGGCTGGCTGAATATACTATATGTAAAGCTTGGTTTTTCATGCTTTGGCTCTTCGGCTTCTGGCATGCTGCTGATCTTGTTTGCATCGGAGATAGCAGGGTTATAAGGTTTTATGACTTCCACCTCTCTTGTAAGGGTAGTATCTTTTTGTGCATAAGACCTTATTGGTGCAGTCACAGAAAGAATACTCAGAAACAATATAATTAATTTTCGAAACATAGTCAGTGATATTTTATTTGTTTATATTATTATTTTCGGCTGTAATTCATGTAACTCGCTTAAATGATACTTATCCTGGTTTTAACAGGGATGCTTATTTCATTAATTAAGTTTCAGCTGGAATGAACTATCTTTTGCTCTTTGCTGATCTTGTTGCTCCCTGGTTTCGATTTGTGCCAGTTTGCGTGCTGCTTCTTCTTTTATTCCGTCTTCGTCATTACCATAGTTTTCAACAACACTTCGAAGGGTATGTTTAGCCTGAAATTCATCATTACGGTCAATATAGATATCAGACAGCAGCAGGAAGGATTTGCCCAGCCAAAACTGGAAAGGGGTACCTTCTGAAACAAATTCCATAATTTCATCTTCAGCCTGTTTCTTTTGATTCTGTTTATAATATATATCAGCTATAAGATATTTAGATTCAGCTCCCTGTGCAAGCTTGGTATCTGAAGCTACTTTTTTAAGTGGTTCGAGGGCTGATGCAAATTGTCCGGTAAGGTATTCAGATTTTCCTTCTATAAAATCAGCCTCTCTGATCCATGCTTCATTCACTGCATCCGAATTTTTAACTTTGCCGGCTGCAAGGACTGCCTCACTGTAACGCTTCAGTTCAAAATTACACCTCATCTGTCCGGTGTATGCTTTTAATGTATTCCATTTTGAGCCGGCTAATGATTCCAGTCTGTTAAACAGATCAAGTGCCTCTTCGTATTTTCCTGCATTGTATGTGAGCTCTGAAGCTCTCGACAAGGCCTGTTCGCTGAATATATTGTTGGGTTGCCCGGCTACAAAGGTATAATTGTCATTTGCCAGAGAGTAACTTCCTTCTTTATAATAGAGTTCGGCAAGGTAGAATTTTGTGTTAATTACGAAGCTGCCATCAGGAAATTCCCTGAGATATCTCTGTAGCTGTTCAGATGCCTTAGGATCACCAGACATATACAAACGTTCTGCAGACATATATATAAGTGAGTCCTGTTCAGAGGTTGTTACTACTCCTGCTCCTCCCCCAAGGGTACGTGTATATGCGAAGTAGGCATCAACGTTATTCATTTCCACATAGCAGTTTTTGATTCCCAGTAAAGCTGCCTGTGCATCAGGTGTGCCGGAAAAATTTTCCGCTACCTGTTTATAGTTGGTAAGAGCCTGGTTGAAATCTCCGCTGTTAAAACTGATAAGTCCCATTTGAAGCAGCGCCTTAGGGTAATAAATACTTTGTTTATATGACGATATAATTTCACTGTAATATTTTGTAGCCTGCGAAATTTGTCCCAGCCTCTCATGGGCACGTCCCAGTTCGAAGTATGCATCATCTGAGTAATCTGAATCAGGGAATCCCGATAACAGCCTTTCCAGGCTGTTGATTTTTGCCTGCTGGTTATGTTCCAGTCCCATGCAGAAAGCAATCTGATACAGGGAATAGTCTGGTTCATAAAGGTTCATATCGTAGGCCTGCTGATAATTTTGTCTGGCAAGACTGTAATTTGAATTGAGAAAATGGTAATCTCCCAGGCGGTTATAGGCATCAGCCAGTTTACCGGTACGGTTGCTATTCTCAGAGTTTATATAATTCCTGAAATGTGAAGCTGCTGCGCTATAGTCACCTAATTTAAACCGGGAATAACCCAGGTTATATTCAGCTTCTGAATATTCAGGTAGTGAAAAGGACCCGGCAGTGCGCAGAAATTCAGAGTATACCTCTGCTGACTCCCCATAGTTTCCTACCCTGTATAATGCTTCAGCTTTCCAATAAAGCGCTTTTGCATTTAACTCCCGGCTGTGACTGCCATTTTGGAGCGATAGGTCAAAATAGTCTATAGCTTCGTTATATGCCAGGTTATTAAACAGTTCCATTCCGTGGTAGAATGTAACCCGTTGATAAGCTTTTAATATTTCTGATGTTTTTATCTCAATTTTCTCAATTGAACTTATTGCATCCCTGTTATTTCTCGTTACCATAAAAACTTCGGTAAGATAACGGTAGGCTTCAGTATTTCTTTGAGAATTGGGATAAAGTGTAATATAGCGGTCGAATGCTTTTATAGTTTCATTAAATGGAGAATATGACAGT
Source organism: Bacteroidales bacterium (assembly GCA_012522835.1). GTDB lineage: Bacteria > Bacteroidota > Bacteroidia > Bacteroidales > Prolixibacteraceae > JAAYJR01. The sequence continues at coordinate 19,316 of JAAYJR010000109.1, read as the reverse complement.
TCATAAGTAAGTTTAGCATAGCTGAAAAGCGCATCTTCCTTAATCCTTTCATTGAAATCAAATTCAGAGGCAGCTTCAAATGCAACTCTGGCTTTCTCTTTATCATTTAATTTGATATATGAATCAGCAAGGTGATAATAAGCATTTTGTGCCATTTCATCCTTACCTTGTGAGGCATTCTCCAACAGAGGAACTGCTTTTTGGAATTGTTCAGAATGATAATAACAGTACCCCAGGATATAATTATCTTCCCTTGTTTTCAGGGAGGGTGTGTTATAGTAATATTCCAGGTAAGGTAATGCTTTGTCGTATTCGCGCAGGTGAAAGTATGAATCACCTGTTATCTTGGATAATTCACTTTTATGCTCCTCCTCAACGTCATCTATAATATTGACTGTATAGTTAACTATTTCATTATATTTCTGTTGTTTGTAAAATATATGGCTTACATAGATCGGGATAACCCTTGAATATACCGGATCGTCATTTAACTTTGTAAAACCTTCCAGGGCTGACTGATAATTTTCATTAAGATACATAATGTGGGCATAGTAGTATGTTGCAGGCCTGCTATACAGGTTATTTGCATCTTTAATCTCTGTAAATTCCCTGAGTGCCTGCTCATTATTCTCCATCATAAGGTGGGAGTACCCGTTTCTGTATTGAAACTGAATCCGGTCATTTGGATTTAATGAGGTACGGTCAACTTTGCTGTAACTTTGCAAAACAGCCTGATAATGTTTGTGTTCAAACTGGTAATCGCCGAGGTTCAGCCAAGCCCTGTCTATATAAGGACTTTCCGGATAGTCCTCGATAAACCTGCCAAGTAATTTATAACCTGCTGAATTTCCAGATTTAAGTGCTGATACTGATTTATAGAATATTGCCTCAGAATATATTTCAGACTTTGGATCTGCTTTTTTCTGAACCTTTTCAAACTGTCTGAAAGCTGAATTGTATTTGCCTTGCATGAACAACTCCCTTCCCAGTTTTACCTCCTGCTCAACTGTACCGTAGTATTCTGTTTTTTGTGCATAGAGTTGAAACTGTGTTTGAATTATGAATGACAGTATAAAAAAAATAAGATGTGTCGTTTTCATGTGTATAAATCATTCTTATGTTATCGATTACTAATTGCGTATTATTGTTACTACTTTATATTAACACCTCAGCAACATGGAACCCGCGTTTGAGTTTATTCATATGGTTTAATCATATTCTTGTGTCCCGGTTTTTATCGGAATGCTCATATCAGGTTTTTGAAGTTTCTTACAGAATAACTGTTCATTTCCCTTGTTTAGTATTTAAATATTAAAAAATTAAGTCACAAAAAAGCTTTAAATATGTCATAAAGAACTTTTTTTTCATTTTCCCAGGTAAGTTCTTCTGTTGCTGTTTTCAGGTTCTTTCTCCATTCTTCTCTCAGTTTTGTGTTAAACAACGCTGTTCTGATTGCTTCTGCAAGCTCAGTCGGTTCATGTGAAGATATCACCAGTCCAATCTGATAATGTTTCACAACTGCAGCCATTTCTGGCAGATTAGTAACAATCACAGGCACGTGGGCCTGTATATAGTCGAAAAGTTTATTAGGCAGGGCAAAGTGGTAATTCATAGCCAGGTCTTCTTCAATGGATAATCCTGCCGAAGCCCTGGGAGTGAGTCTGGCCAGTTCCTCAATAGACAATCTGCCTGTCAATTGTACTTTTTGTTGAAGGTTATGATTGTCAATAAGTTTTATTAATTCATTTTTAATAGTGCCGTCGCCGGCAATAATCAGTCTGGCACCTTCAATGAATTTCATGGCCATGACAGCCTGTTTAAGTCCCCGCCCTTCATTTAAAGCTCCCTGATATAATATTATTTTTTCAGATCCTGAAACCGTCTCCACATCTTCCGGGGGTGCATATTTGTAGGAGGAAATATTCCTTACAACCCTGAAGCTGGTTCTATATCTGGCGGAATAAATATCTGCAATTGAATCGCAGACAGTATATGCATATTTTATATGAGGCAGCATAATGCGTTCCATAAACTCCCATATATGTTTTACAAATTTTCTGTTTACAAGTTCAGGTACTTCAGTAAAATATTCATGGCTGTCATACACCAGAGGTTTATTTTTAATTTTGGCTATCAAAAAATTGGCGGGCAGAGTATCAAGATCATTTGCAAGCAGAACATCAAATTTATTAACTAACAGAAGCCCCAGGAGCCTGAGATTGAAACATGCATAAAAGAAAAATCCTTTATTAAAGGGCAGTTTGAACCGTTTTGTTTTGTACTTACGGGGTGACAGGTCTGGCCCTCCTGGTATTTTGCGGCCTGTCAGCAAAACATCAAATCCCGATTCATGCAGTGCTGTACATACTTTATGCACCCTGTTGTCTGATACAAGGTCGCTGGTAACTGACACTAATATTCTTTTTTTTACAACTGACTCCAAGACCGGTTTTTATACTAATTTTATGTAAAAATCGCAAAAAAAATCAAAGTGTGGTAAAATATAATAATAAATGACAATTTGAACCTGATTGTTAGTAGATTGTTAGATTATTTAATAGAAGCTTTGTAATAATTGGCATATAAAATAGGTAACTTGTGATTGAATTTATATAAGTATGGCACATTTGCACAGTCAGAATCATACATCCTATAACAGGGCTTTTGCTATAGGGATCATACTGAACATAGTTTTTGTCGCAGTTGAGATCATCTATGGGCTTATTTCCAATTCTTCGGCCCTTCTTGCAGATGCCGGCCATAATGCCAGTGATGTCCTGGGACTTGTATTTGCCTGGACTGCCTCCTGGCTTGCTACCATCAGGCCCCGGGGGAAATATACTTATGGTTTGCGAAAAACCACAGTTCTTGTGGCAATACTGAATGCTTTTCTATTATTTGCCGCAGTTATAGCAATAGGCTGGGATTCATATAACAAGATAAAGGATCCACAGGCGGTAGCAGGTGAGCAGGTAATGATTGTTGCCGGAATCGGTGTTGTAATAAATACCCTGACTGCACTGCTTTTTTTTAAAGGACAGAAGCATGATCTGAATATAAGAGGAGCATTTCTTCATATGGCAGCAGATGCAGCCGTATCGCTGGGGGTTGTTCTGGCAGGTTTCCTGATCAACGTAACTGGTTTGTTTTGGATTGATTCCCTGATGAGTTTTATTATTATCGCGGTCATTTTATATGGTACATGGGGACTTTTTTCTGATTCTGTCAACCTTGCATTAGATGCTGTACCCAAAAATATTGACATAGATAAAGTCCGTCAGTTCATTGAATCACAAGCCGGTGTGGAAAATTTGCATGACCTGCATATATGGGCAATGAGCACTACCCAGGCAGCTCTGACTGCTCATCTGGTAATGCCGGCTGGTAATGACGATAAATTTATATCAGAATTGAAGTCAGAACTGAAGGAGCGTTTTAATATCGGGCATACCACATTTCAGATAGAGAGGCGGAACCTTGAAAAAGAGTGCGGAAATAACTGCTGACAACCAGGAAGAGGCCATAAATCGTCAAGGGATTTTCGGGTTAGCTTTTACAGCAGTTTATCAATGCCACTGACCTCTACGTTCCTGTTTATTTTTTTTACCAGTCCCTGCAGTACATTTCCCGGCCCTATTTCAATAAATGATGTAGCGCCATCATTTATCATATTCTGAATAGTTTGAGTCCATCTCACCGGAGATGTTAATTGTGATATAAGGTTTGTCCTGATTTTTTTCGGGTCAGTAACAGGCTCTGCATTAACATTTTGATAAACAGGGTAGTCAGGATTTTTAAAGATTACTGACTTGATAGCAGCTTCCAGTTCCTTCCCTGCCGGTTCCATATAAGGGGAATGGAATGCGCCGCTTACAGAAAGTTTAATTGCCCGCCGGGCCCCTTTACCGGCAAGAATTTTACATACACGGTCTATCCCCTCCACTGCGCCTGAGATAACCAGTTGACCCGGACAGTTATAATTTGCTGCTACTACAATATCCTCATCTGCAGCACATACTTCCTCAACAATTTCATCATCCAGTCCTATTATCGCTGCCATAGCAGAAGGTTTTGCTTCGCAGGCCTTCTGCATGGCTGCTGCACGTTTTGATACCAGTGTCAGACCATCTTCAAAAGAGAGCGCACCGCTCACTGTAAGTGCAGATAATTCTCCCAGTGAGTGGCCTGCTGCCATTCCGGGATTAAATTCATTAACAGTTCCGGCAAGAAGCACAGAATGTAAAAATATTGCCGGCTGGGTCACCCTTGTTTGTTTCAGCTCGTCGGCAGTTCCTTCGGACATAATTTTTATAATATTGAATCCAAGGATATCATTTGCTTTTTCAAAGAGTAATTTTGCTTCATATGATTTTTCATACAGGTCTTTACCCATACCCGGGTACTGCGCACCCTGTCCGGGGAATATATATGCTTGCATAACAATAATTTATTTTTCAGTTAACAGGTAGTTCAAACCAGAATCTGGCCCCCTCACCGGGTTGGCCGGTGCTTTCCATACCTACCCTGCCTCCAAGTTTATCCACTATTCGTTTGACAATTGAAAGACCAAGCCCGTATCCGTAGGCTTTTTCCGGGGCAAGCCTGGCATATTCCTTAAAAAGTTTTGTCTGTTCATCTTCAGTAATGCCATTGCCGTTGTCTTTTATCCAGAATTTAACAAAATTGTTTGATGGCTGGTCAGCCCCTACCTCAATTACGGGAGGGGTCCCCCCGTATTTTATGGCATTACTGATATAATTTACCCAAACTTCTTCAATCCATGGAGCATGTCCCAATGCTTCAGGCCATGTACCGGGTGAATTGATCCGGGCTTCATATTCCTTTATCATTCCACTAAGTTGATTTTCAGCTTCATGAAAAATTGATTTCATGTCAAGCGGCTTTCTGTCAATCTTTTCATTCCTGACTGTGGCAAGTATAAGTAATTCTTCCGTAATGTGCATTGCCTTTTGTGCAGAATTTCGCATAAGATCAGATAATTCTATCAGAAAATCTGCATCTGCAATAGCTGAAAGGCTCTCTTTTATGACTTCACTGGATGAGTATATAGAACCGAGTGAATTGCGAAGTTCATGAGCAATAGTGTGTGCAAATGCATCCAGATCATCAATCAGTTTGCCCCGCTGTTTAATTTCTTCATGTAAATGCCTGTTAGTTTCGATCATTTTTTCCTCTCCCTGCTTTAGGGTAGTAATATCGTGTATTTGAACAAGGTGGCCTGCTACTATATTTTTCTGGTTCAGTAACGGTGAAATACGTACCTGATAATAATTATTTTTATCTTCTAAGTTAATTTCGATGTTCAGTTGTTCAACTTCGTTATTTTTTGTAGCATTAATCAGTTCGTTATAACCGGCAAAGACCTCTTTCAACGGCTTTTTTATTATCTGTCTGCCTTCTATCCTTAAAATACTTAATAATGCCGGATTGTGGTCTTCAATAATTCCTTTTGTGTTTACCACTAAAACTCCGTCCTCCATGGTGTCAATGAGTTTATTCCTTGCCAGGGGTACCAGCTCAAACATCCCATAACTTATTATACCTGTTGTGATAATTATCCCTGAGAATATAAACAATACCGGTGTAAGGTCAAATCCTGGAACCGGAGTCAGTCCGGTCACATACATCGTATTTCCAATGAGCGGAATCAATGTGGCAAGCAGTAAAATTATCACTTGTGCATTATAGTATCCTGTATATTTATTAAAAGAACGGGAAAGATTATAAATTCCTAATAAAATTATCAGCAACGAATAGAGCCAGAACAGCCAAAACCAGATTCCGTATTTATAAAGGATCATATTTTTTTCATTATCAGGGATAACCTCTGCCCAGATAAGTTTGTGGTAATCATTTGTAATTATAAGGACTAGTGTGATTAATGGGATAATTGAGATAAGAATTTTCTCACCTGACTTAATTAAATCTGTTCTTTGACTGAATGCTTTAGTGAACAAAAAATATGACACCGGGATGAAAGTTATTCCAAAATATGAAAGTTTTGACCATAGCACCTTTTCTTCAAATTCTGATGACAAAAATTCCATACCATAGGTAAATGCCCAGATCGCCGCACTGGCCAAAATACATATGAGATATTTTACCTCAGGGACTATTCTGTATTTATAAATTATTACAATTGTGACAATTGCAGCAATTACAGTAAAAAAATGAATGATACTTGTCCTGGGTAAATCCTCAAACAATATATAGTTAAATATAACTACCATGGGTTTCAGAATGTGAAGTTAGTTTTTTTTAACAAAATTAAAGTACTTTACAGCCAAAAAATATTTATAGCATCAGCAATCCGGTTTCAAATGAGAGATATTAACATAGGATTAATATTATAAAGTTATAAGGGTTTAGATTTATTGGTTTTAAAGGTTTGCAGTTTTGTATCAAAAGTATTTTGGAATAAAGACTTATCCAAATAAATTCACATAAAATATAACTGTTTTTTAAGCTGGTTTTTGTACTTTGGTATTAGAGTAGGGAATTTGTTAATTAATAAAAAGCTGAAATCATATGAGTGATATAGTTGATGCAATTGAAAAGATTTATCAAAACAGGAGGTCCCTTATTTGAGGAATTATAATTTTGCGAAACAGGATTTTCAGAAGATTATTTTTTCTAATCAATTATATTAATTTTGAAGTATTAATTATAATGGAGGAGTGCCGTGAAATTACGGATATTGTTGTTGTTAATAATTGTATATTGCGGATCTACAGCTCAGGAGCTGCTGATGCCTGAAGTTTCTGAAAATGATTCCTTAATTTCAGATACATCCCGGAATTACATGTATAACAATCCGCTACCGGCAGAACTTTTATTATACAATCATTTAAACCCTGTTCAGTTACCTGATTTTAACTTTGACTCAGAACTTGCCAGAAGACGAAATTATTTTATTTCGGAATTTAATTATAATCAGTTTTTCACAGGTAGTTTTTTCCCATTTTCACCGGGTTTGGCTTTTTCCCCATTTATCAGAAACGGAACTGTTTTTAGTGGTGCAAATTATAAAATAAACGATCGGATATCGCTTGGAGGCTTCAGTTACGGAGGAAATTCTATTTTTAGCGCCCCATTACCAAACAGGGGTATTGGCAATTATGATTTTCGTGGTTCCACATTTTTTATGGAATATAATGTTTCCAGGAATTTTAAGATCGGAACCAGTGTCAGTGTCACCAGGAGTCCCGGATTTTAGCATTTATTAAGGTTGTTAATTACTGAATTCAATTATAGTCATGTTAACTGTTTATAAAGCCTCAGCAGGGTCGGGTAAAACATTTCATCTTGTTTATGAATATCTGAAGCTGATTATTTCTAATCCTTACAACTACAGGCACATTTTGGCTGTAACCTTTACCAATAAAGCAGCCAATGAAATGAAAATACGGATCCTTCGTCAACTTTTTTTGCTTTCTGGCAATAAGGATTCTGACTATCTGGAAATGCTGAAAGAGTCTTTGATCTTTGATGAGGATAAAATCAGACTGAGAGCATCGAAAGCCTTGAAAAATATTCTTCATGACTACGGCAGGTTTGCAGTTAATACCATTGATTCATTTACACAACGTATAATCAGGGCTTTTAACCGTGAAACAGGGATATCTCCCCAATTTACCCTGGGGATGGAAGATGAAATGATACTGAATGAGGCAACAGACAGAATGCTGTCAGGTATTGATACTGACCGGAATCTTCGTAAATGGCTGGTTGAATTCAGTAAAGAAAAAATTATGGATAATTTCAGCCATAAGATAGAAGATGACATAAGAGCTCTTGGCAACGAGCTTTTCAAAGAAAAATTTCAGGTTTTTTTTCCTCATGATAAAGATTCGGAGTATACGCGGGATAACCTTGAAACCGTGCGTAAAGAACTTAAAAGATATATATCTTATTTTGACAATGCACTTAAGGACAGAGGGGAAAAGGGTGTTGAGATTATTTTTGCAGGTGGATTGACAATTGATGATTTTTCCGGTAAAAGCAGGGGAATAGGAAATGTATTTTCCAGGCTGGCCTCAGGAGATCTGCCTGAGATAACAAATACAGTTACATCATGTGCAGAGGATTCTGAAAAGTGGTATGCCAAAAGTAGCAAACAAAAAGAGAAGATATTCAGTATAGTTGAAACGCAGTTAAGGCCCCTGCTGATAGAAATAATAAGATTTCGCAATGATAATGAACCAAAATATCTTGCTGCTAAAGAGGTACTGAGTAGGATCAGGGTTCTCGGAATTTTAACTGACCTCAGGGAAGAGATCAAAAACCTGCTGCATGAAAAGGGGATATTGCAAATTTCAGATTCTAATCTGCTGTTGAGTAAAATTATTGGCGAAACCGATACTCCGTTTATTTATGAAAAAACAGGTAACTGGTTTAAATATTATATTATCGATGAATTCCAGGATACATCTGCACTCCAATGGAATAACTTCAAACCACTGATAGCGAATGCCTTGTCGGAAGGATACTCTGCATTGGTTGCAGGTGATGTTAAACAGTCAATTTACCGTTGGCGTAACAGTGACTGGAATATACTGGCATTTAAAATAAATACCGATTTTCCCCATTATCCTCCTTTTGAGATTCCCCTGGAGAAAAACTGGCGCAGCAGTAAAAATATTATAAGATTTAACAATGAGGTAACCGGCCACATTAAGTGCCTGTTTGAGGAATTTATACTCACTGAGATAGAAGATGAAAAATATATAAAACGATTTGCACAGATATATGAACATTTTCTGCAACAGCCGGGTAACAGCCAGGCTGGGACCACCGGCCTTGCCGGGATAAAGTTGTTACCTTCAGAAGATTTTGATAATAATTCGGTTGATCTTTTACTTGAACAGGTTAAATATTTGCAGGATAAGGGCATTAAGGCTTCTGACACAGCTATACTTATAAGGAAGAATAAAGAGGGCCCCAGGATTATAGAAAAATTTCTAGCCGCCTCTAATCTACCCGGTAATGAGAGATATAATTTGTCGGTTATCTCTGGTGAATCGCTGTTTCTCTCTGTTTCTAAGGGAGTTAATATGGTTATGCTAACTGTCAGCCTCCTTACAGAACCGGAAAACATGATCAGTAAAACTGCTCTTTTGCATTTTTGGTTGTCATGGTTGAAACCACGCCTGAATCAATCCGGAATTTTTCCGGCAGATGCGAGCCGTACTCAAAACAATCCAGGTGAGAGCAGGATTGTTAATGATACTGATACAGTTTTTGAAGCTGAACTTGGTCCGATATTGAAAGAACTTAAGGAGAAGTTGTTGCTGTTATCCCCTGAAGAAACAGTATCTGAGATATGTAACCTCTTCGGACTTTTTTCTATAAAATCAGAAATACCATTTTTGCAAACACTTTTGGATAAAGCTGCTGAAGAGAAAGCAACATTTTCAAATGACCTGACAAACCTGTTGTTATGGTGGAATGAAGAAGGATATAAGGTTTCTGTCAGTGTCAACCAGGACGTGGATGCTGTCAGGTTGCTCACTGTGCATAAAGCTAAAGGACTTGAATTTGAGGCCGTTATACTTCCCTTTTTTAACTGGGAAACTTCCTGGCCTTCCAATAGAGCACCGATATTATGGTGCCGGGCAGATATTGACCCGTTCAACCGTTTTCCCCTGGTGCCTGTAAAAGCCGGTAAAAAGCTTTTGAAAACAGTTTTCAGGGATGACTATATTGAGGAAAAAGTAAATAGCTATATTGATAGTTTTAACCTTGTATATGTGGCTTTCACCCGTGCCAGGTCTGTACTATTCGTTAATTGTAAAGATCCGTTTGAAAAAAGTGACCGTAATGAAATGCCTAAGCCTCCGGTTGCCTTTAACTCCCTTTTGGTTAATTCACTGGACAGAATGGCACTGGACAGTAAGTTTGCTGACAGTTGGAATGATGATAAAACTGAATTTCGTTTCGGACATCTTCCGCCGGTGGAGGGCCAAAAGGAGATTATAGAGCCTGACTGGCCCGGCAGTTATCATTTTTATGATTATCGCGACAGGATCCGCCTGCGATTGAAAAGTGAGGATTTTCTTATTAACGGGGAAAAGAATAAACCGGTAAAAAATGCTGGTAAGCTGGTTCATGAAATCCTGGAAAATGTTGAAGTGGCTGACGATTTCCGTAAATCCTGCAATAAGGCGTTTGCAGAAGGTAAGATAAGTGAAAGTGAACAGGCCGGCATTATTAAGAAATTTGAGGAAGGATTGAAGAATCCTTTGGTTGGTGAATGGTTCAACGGTAAATATCAGATATTAAATGAACGAAATTTACTTACAAAAGATAAGATATTAAGGCCTGACCGAATTATGATTAAGGGAAGAAAAGCATTGATTGTGGATTATAAATGGGGGGATAAAATGACTGAAAGGTATCACAGGCAGATAAAACGATATGCCGGCACTCTTAAAAAATGTGGCTTTGATGTTGTGGAAGGATATATTTGGTATCTTAATCTTAATGAAGCAGAGAAAGTAGGGGAATGGTAAAGTCTGTTAAACCGCTGCACTTAGCAAATATTTTTTAATTTTGCATCACCTTTATTTATCAGAACATGATTCAGAGAATACAGACTATATTTATTTTTATTGCAGCTTTATTAACAGCTTTGATGTTTAAAACGGAATTTGCAGAGATTGCATCCGGAGGAGATTATTATATTTTTAGCGCAAAAGGTATCACCAGTGGTGAAGATGTGATTTTCAACGGATTGCCTATCACGATTTTTATAGGATTGATAACTGTTCTGCACTTAATAATAATTTTTTTATATAAAAAACGGATTCTCCAGATAAGATTGCTTGCATTCACTATTGTATTGCTCATTGGATTGACAGGTTTAATAATATACTTTTTATATGCCGGCTTTGATAAAGTAAATGTTGTTTTTAAAATCCCTACCGTCATACCTTTAGTGGCAGTTATTCTAGACTATCTTGCTATCCGCGCAATTGGTAAGGATGAGGCCCTGGTGCGCAGCATAAACAGGATAAGATGAGAAATTGTACTGTTGTATTACCGCACTGCTTTTCTTCTGCCGAAAAATAACCCAAAAAATTCATTTGCCATACCGGTTATTTACAGGGATGCCCAAATCCTTGCAAGTGAATGGCCTGGAGCCTTCAGACTAAGGTCAAGAAAATAACCAAAAGGTGTCTGGGCAGTTGTGAACCCGCCATTTTGAAGCCTTGCTTCAGCAAGGGTGAAGAGTTCTTTTGTGTACTCTGCAGAAGCCTTGGATTCAGAAAGATGGGCAAAAGAGTGCAGGATGATCTTTTGACAGTCATTTTTACGGGCAGTCCATTTTAAGTGGTTTACTAATTTTTTCTCCCTGCTTTTTATGTCAAACTCTTCATCACTCTTTTCTACCTGGATAAATGCCAGGATAGAGTCAGTGAATTTTTCACCCGAGGTCACTTCATCTGCTGTCTCAAGATTTTTCACGGCAGGCGAATAACTAAATTCATCAACATACATTACCAATACCTTCATAATACCTCAGTGTTATCGTTATTTCCAACAAAATAATCAAAAAAATATTAAAATTCAGATTTTAAATTTAAACTGTTTGATTAACATTAAATATTAACTTTGGCAAAAAAGTATAATTATGCGTTGGTTTTTTTTAGCAACCATTTTTACATTTTCTGTTTTTATTGTTAAAGGACAGATCTCCCGGGGAGGTATGCCTTTACAGGTACCCGTACTGAAGAGCAGGGGCGTTCCGGTAAAGGAGATGCCGCGTGTAATCAATTCAGATCTGATAAGGTTGGCAGAGGAAGAGAGAAAAGCAGAGCCATTTCTGAAACCTTTTCGTTTTGCGCATAGTTTTGATGTTAATATTTCACCCGAAACCGAAGGTTTATGGGTTTCAGATGTAAAGGGATATGATGTATGGATTCTGAAATTGCGGTCTGAAGGCGCTTTATCTGTCAATGTTATTTTTGAAGAATTCCATCTTCCTGACGGCACACGGCTGTTTCTTTTTAACGAAAAGGAGGAGTACTATCTGGGTGCCTATACTTCTGGCAATAATAAAAAGTTCAGAAAATTTGCCGTGTCTCCTGTTCCCGGTGATGAAATTACTATCCAGTATGAAGTCCCTGCAGGATTGGCTGAAAGATACAACTTTGTTATCAGCCAGGTTAATCACGATTTTACAGGGATATTAAAATATGATGAATACCGGCCATCAGGACAATTACCGGGTGAATGCCATGTTGATGTTAACTGTGAGATTGCTGAAGATTGGAATGATGTGAAAGATGCAGTCTGCAGATTTATTGTAGGAAGCGATATCTGCACCGGTACCCTGGTTAACAACACATCTGAAGATGAAAGGCCGTATATAATTACTGCAGCACACTGTTTCACGAAACCACAGGATTCAGAGGCAGCTGTTTTTACATTTAATTATGAAAGTCCTTATTGTGCTGTTTTAGAGGGTGATCCTTCCAATTCGATCTCCGGGGCTTATGTGCGTGCTTACAGTGACAGTCTCGATTTTGCACTTGTTGAGCTTACCCTGCCTCCTCCTCCCACGTTCAGACCGTATTTTTCCGGCTGGAACAGCTCAGGCAATATTCCCGATTCAACAGTCAGCATACACCAGCCTGAAGGGCACCTGAAAAAAATTTCATTTGACAGAGACAGGCCTGTTATCTATGATGTTGGAAGTAGTCCTTACATAAAAAACGGGTTTTTGAAAGTAATTGAGTGGGATATGGGGGTTACAGAAGATGGTTCTTCCGGGGGGCCACTGTTAGACCCTTCTCAGAATGTGATTGGCACCCTTACCGGTGGTGATGCTTATTGCGGTTATCCATACAATGATTATTTTGCACGGTTTGACCTGGCATGGGATTTCCGGAATGATTCTTCCAGGCAGTTAAAATACTGGCTTGATCCTTTAAATTCGGGAGTAAAACAAATAGACGGCAGGAGGTTTAATGTTGCCGAAGATCTGTGTCTGGCATTCACAAACCTGAATGACGGGGATCATCACGAGAATGTAACTTTAATTGATGCAGACCAGTTTGCAGGTTACTGGGGCGGTACTAACAGTGCAGGTATAACAACTATTGCCGAACGTTTCTCGGTCAGAGGGAATGAACAACTATCCGGGGTTTCACTGGGGATTGGCAAAATCGTGCTTAATGACAGCAGGTCTGGCAGCGAAATCTCTGTTAACATATATAACGGAGGAGTATTACCGGAAGTGCTCATTCACTCAGAAAAAGTAAAGATCAGTACTCTTCATCAGGGAGCAATGAATTTTATTGAATTCAGCCAGACTGTTGAACCCGCAGATACTTTTTTTGTGGGTATTGAACTGACAGGCATTCAACCCCTGGATACTTTCGTATTATTTCAATCAGTAAGGTTGCCGGGGAAGGAAAATTTCTTCTGCTTTCGCGAAGACGGCTTATGGTATGACTTCAAGGAGGAGAATACAGGCAATTATTCAATGACCAATGTTATGGAGCTGGTTGCCTGTAATGTGGATGTGATGGTTAATGATACCCCTTTGGTTAACAATCCTGAAGATGCCCTGGTCTACCCGAATCCGACCGGAAATATCTTTACATTTGAAGCTGGCAGGGATATAGATGTGAATGACCTGAGTGTTTTCAATATTATCGGACAGGCAGTTCAGGCGAAGTTTTCAAATATGCAGGGAAGGAGAGTGAGAATCGATTTATCGGGAAATTTGCCGGGTGTATACTTTGTAAGATTTAAAACAGGTACCGGGACGATAGTTAAAAAAGTATCATATATTCCGTGGTATTAAAAATATGAGAAACAATTTTTTAATAGCTGTTATCCTGATCTGGATTAATATTAGTTGCTCATCTCCTGTGGGACAAAAAAAAGGGGAAACCGGAACAAACAGTTATGCAAACGGTTTCAGAATTGAGAAGTTTGGGAACTATACAAAACTGACAGTACTGAATCCGTGGGAAAGAGCTGACAACATCGTATTTGAGTATTTTCTCTTCAATGAAAAAACAAATATACCCGGGTTTGCTGACGGAAAGAATATTATCAGGACACCTGTACGCAGGGTAATCTGCCTTTCTACTACTCATCTTGCCTATTTGGATGCATTAAATGAGTCAGGGTCAGTTGTGGGTATTTCAGGTGGCCGGTATATCAATAATCCGGATATCAGGAAAAGATTTGAAACAGGGTATATTCATGATGTTGGCTATGGACAGAATCTGAATTATGAACTGCTTGTCAGTCAGCAGCCAGATCTGGTAATCGTATATGGTATTGGCAGTGAAATTACAGCTTATGTTCATAAGCTGAAGGAATTGGGTGTACCTGTCATTATTGTTGCAGAGTATCTTGAAGAGTCACCACTGGGCAAAGCAGAATGGATTAAATTCCTGGGAAGCTTGTTTGAGAAGGAGGATCTTGCTGGTGATCTTTTTCTCCATATTGAAGAAGAATATCTTAAACTAAAAGAACAGACAGCAAATACGGCAGGTAAACCAAAAGTACTGGTAGGCTCTTCCTATAACGGGTCATGGTGGGTGCCGGGAGGAAATTCATATATGGCTAATATAATTGCGGATGCCGGCGGACATTATCTGGGGAAAGATAATAGTTCGCGTGAAAGTTATGTTATCTCTTTTGAAAACGCCCTGGTGTGGGGTAATGAAGCAGATGTCTGGATCAATATGGGTAATATGTCATCAAAAGAGGAAATAGTTGCCTCTGACGAAAGATTATCATCTTTTAGAGTACTTCAGGAGGGCAGGGTTTTTAATAATATAAATAAGCTAAGCCCTCACGGGGGAAATGATTTTTGGGAGAGCGGAACCGTTAATCCCCATTTGGTATTAGAGGATTTGATATTAGTACTCCATCCAGAGCTTCTTGATGGTGAAATGACCTATTATAAAGAGATCAGATGATTACCAGGAATAATAGAGGATCTTACTTTTCCCGGTTTTTTATACTGGGAAGTGTATTTATACTGTTCTTTATTGCTGATTTGTTGCTTGGTTCAATCATAATACCGGCAGGACAGGTTGTCAGCTCATTATTTTCTTCAGCAGGGGCAGGAGAGACATTTCATATAATTATAATGGATTTCCGTTTGCCCAAAGCATTGACAGCTGTTCTTACAGGAGCGGCTCTTTCATTAAGCGGACTCCAGATGCAGACTGTTTTCCGGAATCCACTGGCCGGACCCTATGTGTTGGGAATAAGTGCAGGGGCAAGCCTTGGTGTGGCTCTGTTTGTGATGGGTTTTTCCACGATATTGTCGACCGCCTTTATAAGCACATCCGGATCCTGGTCCATGGCTCTTGTCGCCTGGGCAGGATCATTTTTGGTATTAATGCTTGTTCTCTATGTTTCTGTCAGGGTAAAAGATATAATGACCATCCTTATTTTAGGAATTTTGTTTACCAGTGCAGTGACAGCAATAGTTAGTATATTGCAGTATTTCAGTAATGAGTCGCTTTTAAAGGCATTTATTATATGGACGATGGGAAGTTTAGGCAGTGTAACCTGGTCACAGCTGGCAGTTTTAATTCCTGCTGTTATTGCGGGGATATTTCTGGCATTCATTAAAATTAAGGATTTAAATGCCTTTTTGCTGGGAGAGAATTATGCCCGTTCACTTGGAGTGTCAGTAATCAGCAGCAGGATGATTATTTTTTTAAGCACAAGCCTGCTTGCCGGGACAATAACCGCCTTTTGCGGACCTATAGGATTTATTGGCATTGCCGTTCCACATATCTGTCGTGTGCTTTTTAAAACAGCCGACCACCTGGTATTAGTCCCGGCAGTACTGCTAACCGGAGGCATTGTGATGCTTTTCAGTGATATAGTTTCACAGCTTCCCGGATATCAGGCTACTTTACCGGTAAATTCTGTTACAGCATTGATAGGTATACCCATAATAATATGGATGATAGTTAAGAATAAAAAATTTGTATCAGTGCAATGAGACAGGAAAATTTTTTTGATATTGAACTTTTTGACCTGTCAGTTGGCTATAAACAGCAACGGGGAGTCCCTGTTGAAGTATTGAATCGACTCAATTTTTCTGCTGCTCACGGCGAAATGGTTGCACTCATAGGAAGTAACGGAACAGGTAAGAGCACATTACTTAGGACAATTGCCGGCTTTCAGCCATGGTTGGCAGGCGATGTAAGGGTAGGTGGAAAAAGTATCAGGTCAATGGGCATTAAAGAGATGGCCCAAATAATCAGTTTTGTATCGACCGAAAATATCAGGGTTCCTAATATGACAGTTTTTGACCTGGTCGCTTATGGAAGGTTTCCTTACACAAACTGGATGGGTTCACTGACTGAGGATGACAGGGCGGTCATTAACAGTGCTATCGGGATGGTAGGTATTAAAAAGCTGGCGCACCGTTCGGTTTTACATATCAGTGACGGGGAGAGGCAAAGGGCAATGATAGCTAGGGCACTGGCACAGGATACACCTGTCATAATTCTCGATGAACCAACGGCATACCTGGATGTAAGCAATAAGTATGAAATTTTTCACCTTCTTCAGGTTATGGCAGCAGACAGGAATAAAACTATTATTCTTTCTACCCATGACCTGAATATTGCCTTTAGGGAAGTAGACAAATTATGGATGATTACTGAAAACTTTTCCAGTCAGGGAGCTCCGGAGGATGCAGCCCTGAAAGGCTGGCTTGATCAGCTTTTTCAAAATGAGCATATCGGGTTTGACACAGTTGAGGGTGGATTTTTTTTCAAAAAGAAATTCAGGGCAAAAGTTAAGGTTATTGGTGATGGTGTTTCAATGATGTGGACATTAAAAGCACTTAACAGGAAAGGTTATCAGATCGTGATTGAGGCTGAGCCTGATTTTACTGTGCATGTTAAAGATAACTTATGGGAATATTCGTCAGGGCTGGATAATAAGAAGTTTGAAAATATTTATCAGCTTATTTCATTCCTCGATAAGCAATTTGGCTATAACCTTTAAATAGCCATCACAATCAATGCAATATAGTTGTAACGAAAATGAAATTCCGGGAGGTAGCAGGGAGCTGCTAATCTATAATTTTCTGGTCTCTTGAATGAACAAACAGTATGGTGCCCAGTTCGTCATAACCTTCAAACAGCTTTGTTTTATCTTTCTTTATTAATTCCTCCCGGATACCGATCAAAGTTAGACCTGCATTTACTGAATGGTTGTTAATTATTGTTTTTGCTGAAATATCCGGTTTCTGAATAATCAGCCTTATATTTTTGGGATGAATTGGCAACCTGCCTGCCATTACCAGATCCCGCATAGCCTCTTTTGTTTTTTCCAGCTCCTCAGGCCTGCAAATATTGAAGATTTGTATCTGTCCCTTTTTCCAGTCGGGATGCACCATAATAATAAAACTTAGCAGGATCATGAGGTTTGAATTTTCCGTATCAAAGGAATTGATCCAAACGTGTATTCCGTTTCTGCACTGAATATTACGCGCACTGCTGGCCAGGATGCATATATCAAAATCACCCGAATTCACCAAACCAAAGTTGTCAATTATCTCATCAAGGTTACCCGGGTTTTCTTTATCATATTCAAAAAGCACCATATTATTTTCCATCCCTGCAATTCCCGGAATTTGTATTGCCTGAGCTATAGCAGAAGTATTGGATGGTGAAATAAGAGTGTCAATATAGACATGGTTTTCAATACTGCTGACCTGTTCCAGTAGTTTGCGCAGCTCTTTTCTTGCCTGCTTAACTGTGTTGCTCGAATAGTATCCTTCGATTTGGTGAAGATAGGTGCCGAATCCGTATTTAAAGGATATCCAATTTAATAGGCGGAATGCTTTATCCCTCTTAAAAGAATCCTTTGAAATACAGATGGCACTTGGTCTCCACTCTTTATCTGCCTTTCTGCTCTGTTTCTTTTGTATTAACACCTGCAGGTTGCGGTTAAGCTGAAAAATTGCATTTACAAATATTGAAGCAAATCCTTTCCGGTTCTTATGATAGTGATCAATGTAAAGGTAAATCAGTATAATCAGTGTAAAAGCCAGAACTGCATAAAAGGTACTGATTTTAAACATTACCCAGACAGCAACAATAAATCCTGTCAGTGAAATATACCATTTTGATTTAAATGACGGCCTGTATGAGGGTGATGATCCAAAATGGTTCAGGAATGATATCAGGCAGAGGGAACCATACGTTACCATAAAGAACATTGAAATTATGGATGCCACCGCATTTACATCACCCAGGGCGACAAATACCAGTGCAATCAGCGAAGTAACAAGAGATGCGTTGACCGGTTCATTGTCATTTTGCCTGGATTTTGCCAGCCAGTTGTTCATTCTGTTTGACGGGAATGCCTTGTCGATTGCCAGGGCCTGCAAAGTACGGGGAGCCACCATTACTGACCCTAATGCTGAGGATATGGTTGAAGCGGCAAGGCCGAGGGGTACAATTATTAAACCTCCTAAGGCTATTTTTGTCATTATGAGCTGGTGTTCAAGGAGTTCCTCTACCGGAACAGATTTTGCCAACTTATATACTACAAAAAAATATATTATCATACCTGAAAAAGTGGCAAGGGTGGTTCCCAGAGGGATTGATTTTGAGGGTTTTGCCAGATCGCCTGAAAGGCCTACACCTGCAGTCATTCCAGTAAATGCAGGGAAGACAATTGCAAATACCACAAAAAAATCCTGGGGATTACGAAGCTGGGCATTAGCCAGGTTAAATGTAGATGTATCGGCATGTCCGGTTTTACCCAGGAAAAACATTATGATAGATATGAACAATATTCCTACTACAATATAAAGAGCTTTTACCCCCAGGTTAGCTCCTTTTTTAACAATCAGCGCAGCTAATCCCAGCATTACAGGAAGGCTTATTGCCTGGCGGGGTAAAGTGAAATTAAACTTTTCGAGCAAGAGGTTAAAAATAAATTCAAAAGATTCAGTAAAAGCTATAACATAAAAGGCCACGCTTATAGCCTGTGAAAAGTAAAGTGCCACTCCGATCGTTGCTCCTATATTCAAACCGAATGAGCGGGAAATAATGAAATATTCTCCGCCTCCTTCAACACGCTTATTTGTAGCTATTTCAGAAATTGCCAATGCTGTTGGTATTGTAACCAGGTGGCCGAGAAGAATTATAAGGATTACACCCCAAAAACCCAGTGTTCCAACGGCATATCCAAATCGCAGAAACAGTATGGCACCTAAAATTGTTGATATTGCAGTAAAAAAAACCGGAGCTGTACCGAATTTTTTAATTGCGTTTTCCATACAG